>JAEOUB010000375.1 GCA_016839545.1 Candidatus Kariarchaeota archaeon
ATGTGGGAAAATCAGATTATTCGATTGTGATTGCAGTGTAATTTTGGTGAAATTTGTGTGATTTTGATGAATTTTGCTGAATTTTGGTGAGTCTCTGTGGTAATTTGATGGAACGAAATGGTGGGTTCGGATGGTGGTGCAGATGACTTGGTCATTTACAGTTGTCTAACACCACAACTGTTGCAGTACTTTGCTGTCTTGGGCAGTTTCTCGCCGCATTGCATACAGGAGTTGGCAACTGGTGGTAGGTCCATGGGGCCCATGGGTGTGACCATTGGTGCTACTGACTGAGCTATGGGTTGTGCTGATTGCTGTACGACGGGTTGGGCAACTGGTTGAGCCATTGGCTGAGCCATAGGAGCTGCGTGGGTCTGTACTGGCTGGGACATCTGGACTGGAGCTGGTGCACCCATTCCGGAATGAGCTAGTTCGCCGACTGCGGTGACAGTACCCTCGACCAGGTCGTAGCGTATTGAGGCTCCCTCGTCAAGGATCATCTGGCGAAGTGCAGCGTCAACATGCTTCTCGTTCTTGTCGAGTATCTTGGAGATGCCATAGACGGAGGTCTGTCGCTCTGAGCGGAGGATCTGGACAATGCGTAGCTTGCTCTTCTCGCGTTCAGAAACGCTGTAGAAGATGGCGAAGGCTATCACAAATGTCAGGAAGAACCCGCCGGAGAAGAGGAAGAAGAGGCCGATGATGCCCCAGGTTTTCTCCGATTTTGTCATCTTGTCAAGAAAACTGCGTGGCCGCGATGGTGGTGAATATTGCCGAAAACTTGCTTGGGAGTGGTTCATGTTACTCATACTATTATTATTGATGTGGACATATATAAATTGTTGGAATTGTTACCCTCATTGTGGTAACAAAAATAATTTTCATACCACAAAGTTTCTAGTAGCAATATTTTACTGTTACTAGAAGTGGCACTTGCGGTGATATAAACCGTCATGAATCTCGGTATGAAAATGGGATGTCGGTGTGATGGATCTTGTATGTTTCCATCATAAACCCACAAATCAGAAATAGAGATTTGTGAGATATGAGACAGTGAGAGGGGAAGTGGAAGTTTGGTAGGTGTGCCTGAAGCCGAGAGGATGTCATATCGGGGAATTTTATGGATCCATGATTTGGAGAAAATTCGCCATGATCATCTTGTCAAATAAATGGTTTCAAGGTCTTATTATGTCGGGGCTATAGTGGTGATGACAATTTTCTGAAGGAGAATGTTGGATCAAATCCGACAACCCTCATAATTGATCACTAATGCATAATATTGTTGTTCACAACCGATCAGGATAATTTTTTTAAACAACCCAAGAATCCCATGTCATGGAAGGGAAAACCACACATGCCTCAGGAAACGAGGCTGAAACTCAATTACTGAGTGACAAAATCAAAAAGCGTCTCTATACCGTTGTGCTACTGCCACTGTATGCGGTCTTCACCTCTTATTGGTTCACAACGGGCAGTATACTGAACGTCTTTGCCGGTATCATCCTGGTCATTTTCTCTCCCCTGGTCTACAAGATCACGTCGGAGCTGGACAGGAGATTTGCCGGATACACAGAAGAACCAGAGTATGTGGATACCAACCAGGAGATGGGAGAAGCTAAACCTTCACAGAGGAGTACAGGGTCCAAGATATTGTATGTAATTTCTGCAACCTTGGGAGGTGCAGTTGGAATAGTAGCAATAGGCTTCGCTATCTTTACCATCGCTGTCATTGCTGTAATCATCAACTTTTTTACATGCATGACCTGTTTTTAATCCTTCATAACGGTTAAGGGCATGAACTGGAGGTGTAGAAAAATATCACTGCGGCAGAAAGGACATGCTGACCTTTCCAATCATAATATCATAGAATTCATATCTGTACTCTCTTAATAGGCAATATTCTTCAGTGTATGTTGCGTATATTCAATATGGCTTATTCAAGTTCTTCAAGTCAGCCCCCGTATGCCAGTGGATATCGCATAAAGTTCGATCGCAACGAGTTTCTGCGTATCCTATCAGTGGCCAACCCCAAGCGTGTATACCGTCTCAAAGATTTCATCTACTTTGCCTATGATGGCTTCGTCATGTACTGCGATCAACTGGACGATAATGATCTGACCCGCTACGAAGTCTTGGATATTATCGAGTTTTCCAATGCAGCCTGGCAGAAGACCTGAGTCACTGCACAGTTTTCCAGCTTGAAACAACTATCTATAAGAGATCGTCAATTGCAAATCACC
>JAEOUB010000376.1 GCA_016839545.1 Candidatus Kariarchaeota archaeon
CAATCTTACACATGGTATCGGGTGCTGGAAGACCGATACTTCCCTCACGTGGCTCAAGACCTATGGGGTTGATATGAGTTAATGGAGAGGTCTCTGACATTCCAAATCCTTCTACAACATACGCACCAGTAACATCTAAGAACTCTTTTGCCACCTCGAGAGGCAAGGGAGCAGCACCAGAGATACAGGCAATGAGTGATGAGAAATCAGTGGTTTTGGCCTTAGGATGATTATTGATTGCAATGAACATTCTTGGGACTCCAGGGAAGAAAGTAATTTTGTACTTTTCAATCCAAGCCAATAAATCTCCAAAATCAGGTGGAGATGCAATATTCAAAACCATTGGGACACCTAGCTGGATAGATAGATTCATACACGCTGTCAATCCGAAAACATGGAACATTGGTAAAACAGTCAGAATACTTCCTGTATTGTCCGGTACCATATGAATGACTGCACGAGCCTGTTGGACGTTGACACTGATATTCTTGTGTGAGAGCATAGCTCCCTTTGGAAAACCAGTAGTACCTCCAGTGTATTGAAAGATTGCAATATCATTTTCGAAATCAACTTCCGCCTGAACAAATTCACCCTCACCTTTCAGAAAATCTGCCCAATCATACGTATTGGGATGAGGTTTTCTCGGTCCATCATACCTCTCTCCTTTAGGATTGAAGACTGATTTTTTCAGCAGCTTACCGAGGAATACTACAATACCTTTCAAATATTCCTGAATTTTACCATAAACAACAACTTCGAGGTCAGTATCATCTAGAACACGGTTTGCCGTTTCCTGAAACATTGTTAGTGTGAATAGCGCTTTTGCACCGGAGTCGGTGATCAGGTGCTTTAACTCTGTGTAGGTATACAGGGGGTTTGCCTGAACCACAGTAGCACCTATGCCAAGTACGGCGTAGTGCGTAATGAGATAATGTGGGACGTTATTGTACATGAGTGCTACCTTGTCTCCCTTTTTAATCCCCATTGCCTGCATTTTTGATCCAACTTTTTTCACATGCTTGTATACTTCGCCAAATGTCATCTCGACTCCTTTGGGCAAGATCATTGCAAGCTCGTTTGGTTGCTGAGTCGCCCTTCGTTTCAAAAAGTCAAATGGTGGTATCTCTTCGTACTCCATGGTGACAGCTCTGCCTTCTGGCATGCTCTTCACCCATGGCATTGGTATATCAGATTCGGTCATATTAGAACGTCCTTTAGGTTTATGTGACACAGTAGATATAAGCATTTAGGGATTAGAAGATAAAATTTGCAACTGTGAAATTCAATACTTCAGATTCATGTAAAATTCTCATTTCTGATTTCTATCAAGTTGTTCTAAAAACTCAATAGCAGTAGTATCACCTACCGACAGGAGATATCCCTCCAATTTCCAATACCAGAGTAACCCGATAATAATCGGGATGAATCCCGTGTAGGCACCCAGATACAGAGGAATCCGCCGGGGATCATCTACAGGTATCTGAATGGATGTGATAAAGAACAATACTGCAGTCATCAAAATGAGAACGGTGTAAATGAGGTAGTGTAATTTAACACGGCTCAAACCTTCGTCTGTTGACTCTTTTACTTTAGGTGTTCTGTTAAACTCAACATTCCTACCTGTTAATCCCTTAATTACTGCTCCAAGTAACAAAGGTTGTACGCAGACAACGAGTAGGAGAAACCCAACTAAGGTATACACTTGTTGGAAAACAGGTTTCTGACGGTATGAAATTATAGGATCATCTAGAAGAAATGCGAGAATAGCTGTCGTAGGAGCCATAAGGTTCACAATAATTGTTGTCGATGAGAAGAGGGCCAAATAGGGGATCTCCGTACCCCGAATTAAAGGCACCTCCAAATGTACCATGAGTACGAATAGGAATATCGTGAGCCATCCTACAATTCCAATAACAAAATAGAAGCTTGTGGTGAAATGATCCAATCTGACATAATTTGATCTTGAATGTCGAAGAATTGACCCAGATCTCTCTCTAAAACTGCGGGTTATTCCTGTAGACCATCTCCAAACTTGACGAATGAGATGAAGTGGATCCCATGGGACAAGAGCCCATGCACCGATTACGTCAATATACTCAATCCTGTGACCATCAATAGCCAATTGGAGACTGGTATCAGTATCGTCAGCAATTGTTACCGTCTGCATCCCCCCTTGATCAAGGAGTTGTGCTCTGTGAAAAAGGGCAGCACCACCTGCAAATACAGCAGATCCTGAGGACCTTCTCCCTCTCTGTATTAGCGAGAAGAACTGAATTTGCATAAATGCTGAAACCGTGGTCAGAAAGGAAACCAGATTCACAAAATCAATTCTTGTTTGTACTGCTATTGTACCCTCCCTCCACGCTTTTAAGCAGTTTAGGATGATATTCCTTTCAAGGATGTGGTCAGCATCGATGAATACAACATATTCACCTTTGAGAAATGGCAAAGAGGCATTTACTGCACCAGCCTTGAAATGGGTCCTCTGGTCACGTGTCATATACCGGATGCCGTTGTTTTCACAATAGTCTTCTACGTCATTATTTTGTTTTCCATCTTCAAAAACCATGATCTCATATTTTTCCCTGGGATAATTCATATCATTTGCCGCAATGAGCGATTGTGAGACAACACTTAGCGGTTCTCTGAAAGAGGTCAGCAGAATACT
The DNA here is from genome assembly GCA_016839545.1 of Candidatus Kariarchaeota archaeon. Taxonomy (GTDB): domain Archaea; phylum Asgardarchaeota; class Heimdallarchaeia; order Heimdallarchaeales; family Kariarchaeaceae; genus Kariarchaeum. The sequence continues at coordinate 2,669 of JAEOUB010000376.1, forward strand.
CACGAATGGTAGATCACCTGATTCAATGTGTCTATCTGTAATAACAGGTACCAATGGTCTGTCCACAGGATAGAAAATTCGTGTGAGATGCCAAAAAAGAATAAGTGAGTAGTATCCAATCATGATCTCGACAAGCAGTGTAATGAGGTTCAGAGTGATATACTGCG
>JAEOUB010000377.1 GCA_016839545.1 Candidatus Kariarchaeota archaeon
ATGATCCATCAGCCCATACATAATGAATGCCTATAGTTTGGTTTCCTGATGCAAATACTGGAAAGTTGATGTATTCGGTATTTCCTGTCGCAGTTATCCGGGTAACAATTTCATCATCAAAGATGAGTCTGATCTCGCTGATTTCCTCCCAGTCCTCAGTCATTATTTCCACAGGTACTATTCCTGTCGTTCCGTGATCTCCAATTCTGGAGAAATTAGCTGTTTTCATTATGAGAGAATCAACATTATTCTCCGTCCTCAATTCACCTGGAGTTGTTGACAGAATAGTGGTGAGATTATATCTCAAATTATCCGAATCAATTACGAACTCATGGGTGTACCGCTGTCCTGACTCTAAATTGATACCGTTCACGCTGTCTACCTGTGAACCATCGAGTTCAATACTCACATTCAGAGTATCTAGACTAACTGAACCCAGGTTGACCACATCCATGGCAAACTCTCGATCATGTGTACTCTCATTGTAGCTAAGCTGTCGAATATTGATTGTTGCGTCCAAAGGATCAAGGTCTGTCAATCCCGCATATGGTTCAACCATCCCGTGACCAAAGATTGTATCATAGCCAATTGCTCCCAGATCTCTGGTAGTGGCATACATCTGATTCTCGACATGGGTTGCTGAGAAACCTGGATACTCTGACCAGATCAATGCTGCAATCGCACTGACATAGGGTGTTGCCATTGAGGTTCCCGAGAGGGAGGCATATTGTGGACCGATATACGTAGACAGGATATTACTACCTGGAGCTACAATATCTACCCAGTCACCGTAATTAGAAAATGATGAGAGGGTCAGATCTTCTGCCAATGATCCCACTGAAATGACATTATCGAGTGCTGCTGGATACTGCTTTGATGAACTGGCGTCGTTACCTGCAGCTGCCACAAACATCACCCCATTGGCGTGAGCATAGTTCACAGCATCCTGCAATGCCTGTGAGAAAGAACTGCCACCCCAGCTGTTGCTGAGAATATGTGCTCCCTTGTCGACTGCATCATAAATTCCTGCAATAGCATCACTGTAGGTACCAGATCCAGAGTCATCCAGTACTTTCTGTGCGAAAAACGAGACATTTGCTGCTCCTGCAATACCAATACCATTGTTGATTGAAGCACTAATAATCCCAGCCACATGAGTACCATGACCATCGCCGTCCATGACATCAGTATCATCATTTACAAAATCATAGCCAATATCTAGATAGCCAGATTGAAGGTCAGGGTGAGTATAATCAACACCAGTATCAATTATGGCAACTACAACATCCTGTGACCCGAGCTGTACATCCCAGGCTTGGGTCAGATTTAGAGCATCTATCGCCCACTGATTCCCAATTTCAGGGTCATTGGGAGTGAAATCGGTAGTAATCACAAAATCGGGTTCCCAGTACTGTGATCCAAAACTGGCAATTTGAACTTCCTGTAGCGGTATCTCATCCCAGAGCTGCAGTTCTCCGAGCTTGGATGGTAAATTGTCAGGCTGTAGAATTCGTAGTTTTCCATCCCGAGTTGCTACCAGTGCATCCTTAGGATAGTTGTACTGTTCATGTCCAGGGATGTCAGACCAGCGGACAACATCGTATCCAGGCAACTTGCTGTGCCTCAATTCCTGCTTTTTGTTCCCATCAAAAATTTGTATAGGGATATCTTCTGACGTAACTTGGAGTTGAGGAACGGCGGAGGTGATCTCTGTTTGAGGATTATCAACCGCTGGTACTAGGCTGATAAGTAACAGAGTTGCGCAGAACAGACTGAACAATCGCACATGTTAGTTATACCAACCTCCAATATATTGGTTTGCCATCTCAGATATGAGGTGTAACAGATACTGTGGGACTGGCAAAGTTCCATGAGTCTACACTCACAGCACCAATATCTTCTAATTTCTCAATAGCCCTGTTACAGTTATGTTGAGAGATCTGCAGTTGCATCGCCAATATCCTGATCTTGGCTGAGCTGATCTCCCTCAATCTATTATATATTGTATCAATGAGCCTGTCGGATGCTCGTAGCTCTTCGAGGTCATCTGGATCAACCCTGACTGTTTTCTGTACAGGGATCTCTACAGTCTGAGCATCTAGCTGTGCATGTAGTTGCTCGATTGTTACGTTCTGCTGTGCTATCGTTTCTTCCATCTGCGAAATCTGGTCTTTGAGACTGTTGTATACAGATTTGATATCATGAAAATCCGCAACTTTGGCTCGTAGGTACTCCACCTCCTTCTCAAGCTCGGGATCTCCTCCCTGGCTAATCTGAGATTGCAGCGCCTGTAACTGCTGTCGTAGCGTCGCATTTTCGCTCCTGAGGTTGTAGATCTCTAGTTGGTTTTGTTGTTCAATAATCTGTAATGCTACCTGCTGACTAAGCTCCCGTACAAGGTTGTAGTAGAAATCGCGGCTGGTATGATCCTCCTGCAGGTCATAGGTGACCACGAGTTCCTGTGCTGCATTCATTTGTCCCTCAATATACCCGATATCCTTGAAAAGATTGTAGGCATCAACTAGGAGAGTCTCAGATCGAGTTGCCATCCGCTGAACATTTGCTGATTTTCCTGCGAAATACATCGATCTTGCACGAGAGAACGGGATATCAAGTTTTTTGTGGAGCATCATGGCTTCCTCAAAGATCATCATCGCCTTGCCATGATCACCCTCAAATGCCAACAGTTGGCCATCAATATTGAGAATATCTCCGTAGAATGCATTTGCCTTGTCTTGGATCAGTGCTGAAACTGACTGATAGATATCCATGAATTTCTCAGTGTATATTCTTGCCAGCTTGACTGAGTTAGTCTTCATTGCAAGCTGAGCGGAGACATGCAGGATGTGCAGTTGATTGGACTTGGGAAATGAGGAAATTGAATTGACCATAGTTACCATGATCTCTTCAGCTGCAGTCTCCATCCCCATATACGTGAGACTCAGAGCTTCAGCAAGGATGACACGTATCTGATCCTCGGCACTGAGGCTATCTCGACTGATTGTCTGGATCAGTTTCTGAGCCTCTGCAAATTCCCCATAACTTAGATGATGATAGATCCTAGAAATATCATCATAGACCGGCTCTGCCATGTCGCATTTTAAAATTTCACGGGCAGGTAAAAAAAGTATTGAAGTTTGGATAATTGACGTAAGATACTTCTACAAGAGCATTCCAATTATTGAGTTTGATTACTTATACTCATCAACCGGTTCACGATCAAGTTCTTTGAAGTCCTGCATAGACTCAATGATATCAGCTTTGTTACGATCCTCAATCTCGAACTCGTAGGAGTACTCGGGAGTGGGGAACTGGACATGTTCAACTTCATGCTTGTACTGCTTGGCTGCATTGATTATCAGATCCTGAAGTGCGGCGTACTGCTTGACAAACTTACCAGCGAAATTGGTGAGACCAAGCATGTCATGTGTCACTAAAACTTGGCCGTCACAATATTGTCCGGCACCTATTCCAATTGTGGGGACTTTAAGCACCTCGGGGACTCGGTTCCAAGTCACGGTCGGCAGTTGCCTCCACTGACTTGATAGCATGTC
>JAEOUB010000378.1 GCA_016839545.1 Candidatus Kariarchaeota archaeon
ATTGCTCAATTTTTGTCGGGATACCAGTATAAGGTCCTCCACGCATAGTGTTCACAACAACCAGTGTATTTTCATTCATACTGGATTATCCAAACGACTCTGCCATGAGAGAGAGTCCAGGTCCTGAACTGGCAGTCATTGCTCGAGCTCCAGCATAAGCAGCTCCAATGATCATATTTATTGCGGCAAGTTCGTCCTCAGCCTGTCGTACGACAATTCCGAGTTTTTTAGATCGATTTGCCAAATATGTCAGAATTGACGATGCTGGAGTTATTGGGTATTGAGCAAGAAACTTCAAGCCGCTTGCGGCAGCTCCCAGAGCGATCATCTCATTACCACTGATCACTAATCTCTCTTCACTTGGGGTCTTGGGGTCTTTGAGACCTAGCTCAGGTGTCTGATAAAATTCATATCCTTTTTTCAATGCCTCAAGGTTCATATTGATAATTTCCTCTCTTCTTCCAAATCGTCTTCGTAAGACAGCTTCATACGCAATAACATCAAGACTTACCAATTTGAGAACGATCCCAACAGCAACTGTATTTGCCAAAACGGGTGTTTGGAGATTGACTTCTCTAGCCATCTTGGTCAAAGGCGCAAGTATCAGTGTACAACTATCGGGAAAATGATTTCTTTCCTCATCTGTGATTGACTCACCATTATAGATTACAACACCTGCCTCTTTCATATCTCGACCGTGAATTTGTAGGGTTTGCTTGTTAAGACATACTAGAATATCAAGAGGCCTGTCGAAGGACTCAATCCTATCCTCAGCAATTTCTACATGTTGCCATACATGCCCTCCTCTGATTGTGCTTTGAGTACCTGGAAACCCTTGAACGTGATATCCCAATCGATTGAAGTACTTCTGCAGGAGTAATCCCGTGGATTGTAAGCCATCTCCTGCGGCTCCACCCCACCTCATACCGATTCTGCTTTGTTTGGTCTCGATCATTTCTAACAAGTGAGCCTCAATTATTTTCCTTATAGACTTAAGCTTTGTAAATTGTTGATCTGAAAAAGATGAAGCGAGCTTGGTGGGGTTCGAACCCACGACCTTTGGCTTAGAAGGCCAACGCTCTTCCAGCTGAGCTACAAGCTCATCGAATTCATATCTCACCCTGACAATAATAAATAGAAAGGTATTGATTGATTCCTTGGTCATCAATCAAAAACTAAGAGTCTTTTCTCCATACTTTAATTGGTACACCTTGTAACTAGCACTGACAATAATACTGGAAATACCCATTGTCGAAACTGTTGTCACCCAACCTGTATTTTGTCTATCCTCAGAACTGCTATCAAATACTCCTACAGTTACCTCAAAGCTGTATTCTCCCAAATCAAGATCCAAGACAATTAGGAGAAATAATTGAATTTCTTCACCCGATTTCCATTCATTGTCAGACAAGGTCAGAGTCGATAAAGTTCCTTGCAATCTGTATTCTTCCTGACCTGATTCCCAATTGATCCTAAGGTCTGCACGAATACTCCAATTAGCAAATTCCTCTGTATTTATATCCAGTTCAACTGTATCAGCAGCTAGTCTTCTGACCTGTAGTTCAGGGTTGAAATTCACAGATTGTACATAGAGAATTATCTCATATTGAACTGAAGCAAATTCAGAATGAGTTGCATTGATAAGCAACACAGTCTCTCCAACCGGAAATTCACCAGGGTTAATGATAATCCCTTCAGAATTATCGATAGACCTGAGAGAATCGTTGAGATATGTCATAATCCTTTCTGGCTTAAATTCCTCTCCAGAGGTCATATTCTGAAGAATGACGGGAATAATTATTCCTTGTGTTGGAGTGAAATTCCAAACCTTTTGGCTGATAATTTGGGATGGTGAGTAGTTAAGATTACCGTTTATCTGAATGTATGAACCATTATCGTGGAACACAAACATGCTTATTTCACCCTCACTCCAAGATTGAGGGATAAGGTATCTAACCGAACTCTCAGTATTAGACCCCTTGTCAACAGTTGTATCCCCGTGGTGAAAAGCATATGAATTGTTCCACAAATCTATTGGGATATCTATATTCCACCATTGATTTTGCATCAGAGGAGAATGATCTTCCCATGAATGTAAAGGTATGAGAATACCTGTCACTGTTATTTTTCCTTCGAAATCAATCCAGAAGTGTGTATAATTTGATCCAGATGCTCCAGTGACATTGTCTTCACTCATTATCAATCCATGGTGATAATACTCGATGAAGCCTGGATCGACTTCAGATAAGATTGTATATGATCCATTTAGACCTGCATCACTCTTGACGACATTGACCAACACTCTTTCTTCGATTTGGTAGGATCTTGTCCATGCAATCCATAATCTGTGATTATGTGGTACAATAACATGTATGGTTTCGTTTGGATCAATTTGCCATTCGATTTCATCCGCAGCTATGTCTCTACTATCTACCATGAGGGTTTCCACCTCGTGGTAAATACTTATTCTATCAAACTCAATCCTGAATGAGTAATTTCTGTTCAAGTAGCTAAGTATGAGAATACTCTGAAGAGAAGTCGGAACCTGGACTTCTGCTACTTCCGCCAAAAACTCAGTATTTACAATTACAACATCTGTATTGTGAATCAGAGTTACAATCCCTGTTTCATTTTTCAAAATGCTCTGATAGAGGGAAGACCCTGCCAGATTGATGATTAATCTGAGAGTATCAAATTCGAGTATAATATTGACATAACCAAAATCAACGTCTTCCAATGAAAAAATGAGATCGGCAACCGAGATGAAGAGAACACTTTCAGGCTGCAACTCACTATTTCCATGCACCGTATAGTCATTTGAATAAATCCCATTACCAATTGAAACAATTGTACTGTTTGATTCAGTGGGTCTTGTTGATTCTAGTGATCCGGTGCCATTGTTCCAAAAACTGAAATCAGTATCATACATTAATGTATCAGACCATACTTGGGTATCAAGAGACAGGTTAGTACTCTTTCGAATTCCAGAAAACGCAATCGATTGATTTGATTCCAACCATCGATTTCCGGTATCAATCCCCTGTCCCCAAAGTGATGTATTGACTACCATATCCGGGTTTTGTTGCTGTTCTGATTGGATGGCTATGACATTACTTTCAATTCCTCCTCCTGGGATAAGTCCGATGACTATCAACAGAATCACAAGAGCTCTCATGTCAAAGACTGTAGAGTAGAGGATAAAAAGGAGTGAAAATGGCGAGAGGGGGATTTGAACCCCCGAGTGCGAAGCACACGCGCTTTCAAGGCGCGCCTCTTGGGCCAGACTTGAGTATCTCGCCTCGTATCTGGTTATTCTACTCATGCATTGCGTGTTTATTATCTTTACTCTACTGCCCTGATGTTGTACCTATGTCAGGAGTTCACCGATGAAGTAGGTCGACTTTGCTTCAGTAATTCGGACATCTCTCCATGTTCCCAGCTCACTTAGTTCTGCATCCACAATGATTGGTTTGTATGCAAGATTCCTTGCCTGAATACCGCCTTTTGATCCTTCCTCTGCCAAATAAACTTCTCCTTCCCAACCTATCCATTTTCGATTATCCTCCAGCTGCATATTCTTGCAAAGCTTTGCAAGCTCAGTGGATCTAGATTTCCTCTCACTGAAACTCAATTGATCCATTTCAGCAGCTGGGGTTCCTCTCCTTTCCCAGTATCTGGAAATATTCGTTATTGATGGTCTTGTCTTCAAAATAGTATCAATTGTCTCTTGAAATGCCTCTCTACTCTCGGTCGGATATCCACAAATGACATCTGTGGCTAAGGTGATCTCAGGATAAGCCTTTCTGAATTGCTCAACAATAGTTTCGTATTCTTCAACTGTGTACCCTCTTCTCATGTGTTTCAGAACATCATTATTTCCAGCCTGAACTGGAAGATGGAGAAACTTGTATATTTTTGGAGATTTGTATGCTTCAATAACCTCATCCAGCACTTTTATGAGATTATTAGGATTACCCATACCAACTCTGAGCCAGAACTTCCGATTGATCTGATCAATGTCTCTGAGTAAGTCTGCCAGATTCTCTCCAAGATCGAAGCCCCAACAGGCAGTATCTTGACTTGTTATCCAGACTTCAGGGGAGATGACGCTTCGAATGGAATGTACCACATGTTCCCGCTTGTATGACCTGAGGTGACCTCGAGCCTTCTTCGTTGCACAAAATGTACAAGAGTTCAGACATCCTTCATTAATCTGCACAATGTTGAGGTTTGGATTCCACTGTGTAGACGCCATCAGTGGTTTATCACTCCAATTCAGTTGGTTGTCCCGTATGTTCCTCTCGTTTAGACTTTGCAGTGGTATGAGTGAACTTGGTTGTTCCTTGAGAACTGCAAGGATGTGTTCTGCAGCGTTTACTCCCAGAAGAGTATAGTCGGGGTACCTGGCAGCAAGAAATTCAGGCTCTGCCTGTGAGAGGCATCCTGTTACTACAACCTGTTTTC
>JAEOUB010000379.1 GCA_016839545.1 Candidatus Kariarchaeota archaeon
ATCAGACTCCTCTTTGATGATGAAATTGTCACCCGGATAACTGCGACAGGAAATACGGAATACATCAACTTTCCAGTATTTGCGTCAGGAAACCAAACTATAGGGGTTCATTATGTATGGGCTGATGGATCATTTGTCACCGCCAGTCATGAAATGCAGATTGGCATAATCAAGCCAATTGTGGATATGGATGTCGGAGATGAGATCAATTGGATCTATGAGTATGAAGACGGCAGCTTCCAGCAACAGCACTGGACAGTGGCTGAAATGATCAACGACAACGTAGCAAATTTCACATTCTATGTCAACCTGTTTGATGATACCACTCTTTTCTGGGAATATGAACTCTGGGCGTATGTTGATCTGAGAAATGGATTATACATCGATACCAACTTCGAATGGGATGGAAATCGGTTTTCATGGATTACCAACCTTGATGCGTATCTCATTGACGACTTCTATGCTGGTTTCTTTGCATGGAATAGTGTCCTCACGGCACAGAACACAATAGTTACTGAGGATCAATTGAAAGTCAATGGTTCTAACCCTTTTGTTCATGTCATACACAAGTTTCCGGAAGCCATTGCGTTGAATTCCACAACAGACACAGCAGTGGGATATCTTCAGTCTTCCACATTGATCTCTGAGAGGAGGGAAATAACGGTAGATATAACAACGGAGACCTTGGATTATAACGATACTCTGGCAGCTGCAGAGATAACCAATACCGGGACATTGGTAGAAACAATCCAGGAAATAACAGTCCTGGGTGATGACTTTGATCTGGAATTCTCACTTCTCAATGCTACAGGTCAGATACCATTAGGATCTACAATCAATCCTGGTGAGACAGTATGGGTCGCACTAAACGTTACCCTCCCCAGTCTCGGAGATGGGAATATCACCCTCTCCGTCATCACAACAGCAAACGGGACGAGTAGCACATGGGATGGAACAGGGATGAAGACCTTTATTGATCAATTTGCACCTGTAGTTACTCCCCTTTTCTCCGATCTAATCTATCAACCTGGTACAATCATTCTAGAATGGCTCATTGAGGAATATTCATTAGATAGAGTTGACCTCTTTCTTGATGGAAACCAACACGGAAGTACATTGACCGGTGAGGTTATCTCTACACAGCTAGATCTTACGGCAGGAGTGTATAACATAACACTGGTTGCCACAGATACGACAGGAAACACAGACAGTTTGACTCAAGAAGTCATCGTGGAGAGTGATAGTTCAGCTACTGAAACCACCTCTACAACACATTCCAGTACTGAAACATCGGATACAACAAAACAACAGACCACAAAGTCTGAAAGCGCAGAAGGATCAGGTTTGCCATTCTACTTTAGCATATTGGGACTTCTGATTATGATAAGAAGAAGAACACCGGGTAACTAATCCGGTGTAGGTTGCAATCAGACCATGAAAAGTTAATCATCAGGCAGAACCCTCATTGACTCTCTAGTCATCATACTTGCATATTGAGTATGGACAGTAGCTATATGAGATAACCTGTCTGACCCTAAATTTACCATACTCAAGTGGTAAAAGATTTGCGAAGGCAGTTTTCCAAACATTTAAATGTCGGATTCAGTTTACATATGAGTAACATAGATTTTGCTATGTGATGATAATTATGACTGACAAACTTCCTGAATTTGATTTGTCAAACGCTAAGGCTTTTGGAAATTATAACAACGTCTCAACCAGTTTTGAGGACGGACTAGAAAAATCAATAATGGAACTTGCCTCACAGCAAAAAGATCTACTTATGTCAGACATCCTCAGCAGATTTGGAAACTACTCCACTGTGCATAAACAGGTCAAAAGGCTTGTTTTGGACAACAAACTTGTCCTTCATGAACTTACACAAAATAGCATTCTTGAAAATAACTTCAAGATGCAGCAATTGAGGTTAACCGATCCTGATAACACCGACTGGATTGATCTAAGTGCACAACCATGTCTAACCTGCCCGATTTTCAATGAATGTGGGTTAGAAAACCCCGTATCACCTGCCACCTGTCAAGAATTCAACCAGTGGTTGGGTGAGGAAATCGAAATTCTCAATGATGAAGATCATATCGAATATTAAAGCATCATCAGGAAGTAGAATTACAACGATCCATTTTTGAGAAAGTACCTTAGATTAGGACTATCCATGTTTGATCGCCGCGATCCATACTACAAGAAAGCGAAAGAGAAAGGATACCGTGCTAGATCATCCTACAAATTGAAACAGATACAGGAAAAATTCAAAGTGATCTCAAGAGGTGATGTTGTGGTGGATTTAGGTGCAGCACCTGGGGGTTGGTCACAAGTAGCCTCTGAAATTGTCGGTCCCACAGGTATTGTAATTGCAGTTGACAAACTCCCTATCAGGGAATTCCAAAGAGAGAATATTGTCAGATTGCAGTTGAACATGCAATCCAAACGCCTTCTGCAATATCTCAGTGATGAACTGCAGAGAGATGTCGATGTGGTAATTTCCGATCTTGCTGGAAATGTTACGGGTCAATGGCATCTTGATTCCGACAGGCAGTTACATCTGGCTTCACTTGCATTCAATACAGCCAGTACTTTTCTTAGACAGGGAGGCAATTTTGTAACAAAAGTATTCCGAGGTCCGAATCTGGAGGAATTTGAAAAGGAAATAGAAGGTAGTTTTGAATTTATCAAGCATTGGAGACCTCCAGCAACACGTAAGGCATCCGCCGAGGAATTTATCATCTGCAAGAACTATACAGGTGAGGATCCATGACAGATCCAAGAGAAGTACGTGGGTACCTGTCTATGCCATTAGATTGGCCAGAGATAGAGAGTGATACAAGAACAGAAGGCCAAATATCTTTCAGAATAGCAGCTTCAAAGAGTATTTACGATGCCCCTGCATTTTTCAACCCAGTCATGGTTGCCAATCGCGATCTGGCGATGCTTTTCACCAAGGTATATTCCGAAAAGATGAACCTCATCATGCGTGTATTCGAGCCACTTGCAGGGATAGGTGTGAGAGCATTCCGACTGGTCACAGAACTTCCTGACAAGATTAGTGAGGTTGTAATAGCCGATTACAACCCAGTTACGACTGCAATAGCATCACAAAACATACAAGATCTAGGAATTGGTGACAAAGTACTACAATTCCAGCGAGAAGCCCGTTCACTAGCATTAGATATGGCTGAGCACAAATTGAGTTTTCATTATGTTGATCTCGATCCTTTTGGATCTCCGTCACCATTTATTGATACCATGTGGCCTATTCTGACGTATAGATCCATGATAGCGGTAACTGCCACAGATATGACTGCTCTATGTGGTGTTTTTCCCAAGGCATGTCTAAGGAAATACGGAGGATTACCAGTTAATAATCATCACACACACGATACAGCAGCCAGACTTCTTATAGCGATGGTTGTAAAATCTGCTGCAAGATTTGAGAAAGGAGTTGTTCCTGTATTTACTGCAAGTGTGGATCATTACACAAAAATTTTCTTTACCTCAAGAACTAGTCGCGGTGCAGCAAATGATGCAGTGGCACAGCTGGGGTTCTCCTTCACCTGTCAAAAGTGTCATCAAATACAATATACTGCTATTGATGAGGAAAAACCTGACTGTTGTGGAATGCTAGAGCAAGCTGGACCACTCTGGATCGGTAAAATCTATGAGACGGAATGGTGTAAAGATGCACTGGATACTCTGGATAGTATGGATCTGAAAAGTAGCAAACGCCTCACGAAAATGTTACAGGAAGGGGTAGATGCAGGTGAACTTCGGGGATACTACCAGATCAGCAAACTCTGCAAACTCTAGACCATTCCCCAACCCTCATTTGATGATCTTATAGCTGGAATAGAGAAGCTGGGCTACCGGGCAGTCAGATCAACTTTCACTGATCAGGCCCTCCGATCGGACATTCCCGGTAATGAACTTGAGACACTTCTCAGGGAGTTAATAGCATGATTGCAGGGATGGATGAGGCAGGACGTGGACCTGCGATTGGTCCTCTTGTCTTTGGCCTTGTTGTGGTTACACCTGAACAGGAAAAAATCTTGGAGGAAAAAGGTGTGAATGACTCCAAGACACTTTCCGCAGCAAAGCGTCAAGAATTCAAAATAATCATAGAAGAAACAGTGGAATATCATGATGTCCTTGTTCTTCATGCACTAGAACTAGATCAGATGATGGAAAATACCAAACTGAATGAAATTGAGGTCATAAAGTTCAGAAAATTGCTGGAACCCGTTGCCAGTCAGGTCACCCAACTGCAACTGGATGCGGCAGATGTAAACGCAGAGAGATTCGGATCCCGTTTCACAGATTTGGTGAAGGATGTTGATTCAAGACATAAAGGAGATAGCATCTTCAGAAGTGTAGGAGCAGCCTCAATCCTGGCAAAAGTAGCAAGGGATGAGTGTATCGAGAACCTCCAGAAGGAAATGACTGAACTTGATCCAGAATTACCAAGTTTTGGATCAGGTTATCCAACCCAGGCAAAGCCATTCCTTGAGGCGTATGTTGAGAAATACAAGTGTTTGCCAGAGATTGCAAGGCACTCATGGCAGACTAGTAAGAATGCGTTAGAGACTCATGGCCCAAAGCAAAGTACCTTGGATGATTTTTTCTAGGAGAAGCCGATAACACTGGCAGTCGGATATGATTTGCGGATCTCTCGTATATGAGGTCTGTAGAAGACTTTATTCTTCTCAGCAGTGACTTTCCAGACTTCAAACGGTGGGAGCTCGTCAAATAATGACTGGATAATATACAGATTCTGTTCACTACCCCCAACTGTGAAGGCAGACTGACCAAGATCTCTCCTTCGGATGATAATGATTGGCAGTAACACAGAACTCCAGTATCTATTGGGGATCAGCTCCTTGATACGATCAATTTCTTTTGGATCAATCGAGGTTAGTTCTCCATCTCTCAATTTGTAGACCGGTTCATCCATTCTAAGGAGAAGATGAAGGGGAAGTGGTTTTGCAGGGAGATGGTTATTGATCTTGTCAATTTCCATCTGCAAAAACTTGGAGAGACGGTCCTCAGTCACAGGCTATCTAGGGTTAGATTTGCATAAATAGGTATGGAAAGGGGGGATAGGATATGAACTATTACCTTGTCCAAGTACCAAGATAGACATAGTGATCTCTGTGAATTTTGCCGATACTAGTGGTCTTAATGGTTTTGAAGCCACCAGCCTCAAGCATTTTTGTCTGAGTGGCAAATATCTGCTTGGGGTGCTCGGTTTGAGATATACTCTTTGTTTTTATGGCTATGTAACCCTGTCCCTGATTTCTCAAGAAGGCTGAAGCATTATCGAGGAAGAGTTGCGACTGGGTTGGCTGAGCCACATCACAGTAGACAATATCAACCTGATCCACAAGGTGGGAATATTGCTGAGGATACCTGGCGTCGGCAATAATGGGTACAATATTATCACGATCATCAGACAGTGTATACAGATCCCTACCAGGTCGAGGAGCGAATTCTATGGCGTAGATAACTCCATCATCTCCCACAATATCGGAGACATGGGATACGGTGGTACCAGCAGATGCTCCAAGATAGAGAACTGATGCTCCGGGTTGGATGGATGGTATTCTGAGGTTATTGATCATGCCTGAGGCAAGTTTAGATTTCTTGTGTTGCCATTCACGATACTCCACTCCATCAATATCGAATAATCGTTCGCCATACACTGATTTACCGGGGATTGCATTTTTTGTGACATATTCTATACCACGAAAACCTCGCAACTGCCATACCTGGTCCATCATCTTGACCTTTTTCAGATTGAGTCTCATTGCTTAGCCTCCCGTAATTCTCTTTCCAATTTTCTTAAGTTCTCTCTCATCTGGCCACCAAGGAATTCTCCACCAAAGGCATCCAGCCGGGCGGCAATTGCAATCTGGTTGGCAAATGCCCTGGAAAGTTTGCCTCTGCTATAGTAGGGGGCATTTCCTATCTCAGGAATCTGGAAGATGATACCATGTTTTGGAGAGGTACCCCTACCTTTCAGTGCTGAAAATAGTGCTTTCTCAGCACCAATAATCTGTATTTTTGACGCATGTGTTTTGGCCAGGTTCATCAGACTTCCCAGTGCAGATATAAGTCTTGCACCCACATTAGACCCTGCAACAGCGGTCAGATTGGGAGCAAATAGCTCCATTTGCTCATCAATCCATCTCTCCATTGCAAGTCTTCTATCCTGGGTATGTAACATGGTCTGTGCATATTCCCTGATTGCATTGAGTTCGTTTTCATCCATATCACCACCCAGAGAGTGGGATTGTCGTTCAATGATGAAATCGATTTTATCACGTGGTAGAGATATCTTCTCAAACATCTCCCGGGTGAGAAGGTCACGATGGGGTTGGTCTGCAATGATTTTTGCAAGTGTTACCTGGTTGTTTATAGTATCCACCAGCTCTGGAAAATGAAGTGCATAGAGTTCCATGAGTCGATTTCCTGAGAGATTGATAATTTTCTGGAGGTCATCAATTGCGTGGACGACCTGTGCAATCAGTTCATCTTTTTTGCCTGAATGCTCTTTGATCCGTGTGAAGGAATGGTCTTTTGCCGCCTGACGGACTTTCGACCTATATTCCTTGACGTCTGCAATAAAGCCTGACTGGTTCATCAGATTCTGTAACCGGTTCTGCCTCCAATCCTTGAGAACAGGGTGATCCATGCTGAGTGTACTCTTGATATTTCGAGATGAGAGCAAATCCAGCATATACTGGGAGTCAAGGACTACATTCTTTCCCTCGAGGGTTTGGTAAAATTCTTCTGTTATCTCGGGGAAGAGCTGGACAACGTTGCCTTCGGCATCGAGAACACAGGTAACCACAGCAGAGGTGGTAACAATGACTTCACTCATGGGCTTCTCATCACCTTTAGGTCCCTATGATTTTAGGTTGATTGTTTCGTTCGGAAGAAATCATTGACATTGAAAGGTCTTTCATGATTGGATATCTGTGTTCTTGTCATTAGCCATAGTATCAATATCTCGGATACTCATAGCATAGTGGAGATAACGATCAACCTCGGTGAGTCTCATTCTCTCGGAAATCCGGGCATTTCGGGTGATAAGATCCTGCATGTCTAGAACATCGTTAGTAAATCGTTCTCGCTCCTGGATAATCAATTTTCGAAGCATGCCCAGATTTTTCTGTTCTGTCAGCTCAAGCGTCCGATCGTAGATTCTTTGGGCAAGATTGAAATTTCCCTCTATCTCGGCAAGCTTGGCCTTGTTTATCCTGATCTTGATGAGGAAAAGAATTGAACCGTGCTCCACTGCTACCTGCTCAGCAGAGTCGAGATAGGAAAGGATCTCGTTTTTCACCTCCTCCTGCTCGTAGAGCTTGTATTCATGGATTAACAGGTCAATCAGATGCTGTTTTGCATCGATCTTAGAGATCCAGTGATGAAGAGGATGTTTGATAATATCCTCGATTATTATCTGTGCTGCAACCCTGTCACGATTGCGTATGGACGACTTGTAGTACTTGTATTGAGCGACCTGCTGATACATCGTCACAATTTCTGTGATCCTGTTGGAGTGGGACTGTTTGAGTATTTTCTCGATTGTGGCCAGTTCTCTGGCCATAATTTTGCGGGTATCATCCAATCTCTTGCGGTCCTTGCATTCCGTGATAGTCTCTGACAAAATACCTATGCGTATGGTTGAGATCCAAGCTGTGGGTACACAGGGATCACTAACAATTCTCACTTTTGCACGTGAGATCAGAGAGAGAGCATTGCTGAACTTCCCCATATGTCGCTGATTCTGGGCGAACTCTGCGAACAGTCTCATGGAGAGCAGGGAATTGACCTCAGTGGGAAGTGAAGTACTTTCAAGTATCTGCTGTGCCTCATTCAGACAGGTCTCTGCCTCTTTCAGTCGACCCATCCAGGTATAGAGATGACCAAACCTGGTGTAGAAGAGGGTCTGCATAAATGTGCAACAATTGGGAATGACCTGGAAAAACTCCATGAGTGCCTCAAGATTGTCGCGGTGCTTCCAATAGAGGTAGTAGAAGCCAAGAAAACGTCTGTGCGGGTCAGGGGAGTCCTTCCACTGTGTCAGTTGCTGATGGGACTCACCGTGGAATATAAGCCAGAACTGGGATTCCAGATCGTCAGGATTTGATTCACACAGTGTGAGTAAATCTTCCCATTGTTCACCCAGCCATAGCCTCCAATACGGTGAATTGAGATAGAGCATCTCATC
>JAEOUB010000380.1 GCA_016839545.1 Candidatus Kariarchaeota archaeon
AACACTGTAGACTTCGGGTGCTGGTGCAGGCGACTCCTGCAATTCAGAAAATAGTGTAGCAGGATCCACAGTCACGTTAATGTGACCAGGTACGTCAGAATCTCCAACGGCTACCAAGACAACAACTGAATTGACCCCGGACATGACTACAACAAGAACCAGGACTAGAGAAATCATTCTGTCATCCATGTACTATCACCCCAGAAAAATCAGGGGACTAGCCCCGAGTCGCGCACCAGTCCGGAGGCATCTCTTACAAGGCCTGAAGCATCACGTACGAGGCCAGAAGCCTGCCCAGTCAGTAGTATAACGTCTTCAGTCTCTGCATATTGAGCCTGGTTCTCCAGTTGTCCCGCTCTCTTTTCGATTTCATCTGCTCTCTTGATGTGTGCATTGATTTTCTCTGTGGAATTACCTCTCACCAATCCTGAAGCATTGCGTACCAAACCGGATGCATCTCGTATGAGACCAGAGGCATCCCTCACAAGTCCAGATACGTCCTGTACCAGTGCTGAGGGATCTGCAGTCTCTGCCAGCGTGACTACCCGTCTCACATACCGTGAAAACTGGACGGTCCCTCTTGATAGATCCTTGACAGTCTCAGTCAATCTCCGGTAAGAACAAGCAGTCTCATCATCTATGACCAGTCTGGATGAATCTCGTACTAGGCCTGAAGCATCCCTGACTAATCCAGATGCATCCCGTACTAATCCAGAGGCATTCCTTACTAATCCAGATGCAGAAGGTCTCACCTTTCCGCAGTCCAGAGCGGCAGTACTTTCACGTACTGCTTCATCGAGCTCCAGGATAGCAGTATCTGTATCCTGGACAGTCCTAATTTCAATTACGACTATGTCTTTTCGCATTTTAACACCTTTCTTCACTTTCCTCAAAGGAAATCCTTTCACCCTCTAGATTTTCGGAATGGTTATCGCTCCGTCAAAAAATATACACTATATAAACGTTTCGGCCATTAAAAAGCTTTAAAACAGAAATACAATCTGTCAATGTAACAATTTCAGAATGATGACGGAAGAAGTAGACAATATTCGATTCGATAAATAGTAAGAATACCCACTTCTACAGAGATGGTAAGATTTGCTTCACTTTCGAGGATTTCTTGAATCTTTCGCAAAAGGAGAATGTTCTTCTTTTTCTGTAGGTTGGCATTTCTGATCCTTAATTCCTCGTTGGGCATATGGGTGGAGATTGATCACTAGAGATTTGGATATCGGAGGATTGGGTAATGAAATGGAAGACCCGATTTCCCTAGTAGACTATATAGAATCATCGAAGATCTGATTCTTATCGATTCGACACATGCTGATACGGGCAACGCCCATGCGATATTCGTGCTCAGGTGCCCAGCAATCCTTGCCATTTCATACGAAATATTTTTAAATCCGTGCTACAATTGGAAAACATGGTAGGACGAAGAAACTGGAGAAATCATGATAATTCTTGAAGGTATCAAAGCCCACGTAATCGAAGGCTTGAAAAGAAACCTGGGGATAGGTCAAGTTAAGCCAAAATGTTATATAGCTCCTTGGGTGAATTATCTCATCACACGCTGCTCTGAACAAAAATATAGGAAGGTTTCCATATGGAAAGAGAAGGCTTTTCAAGCAAAAATGAACTAGAAGGTGAAAATGGGTGCTATAATGGAAAGGGAAATCACATTCAGCATTTCGAGTGAAGATCATGACACAATGGCTAGAATTGGCAAACTAGTCATAGGGGATTTAAATATTAGAACTCCCATATTCTGGCTCGGACACCAGTTGAAAAGTAAACCTCATCCATGGCAACATTTTGATGTATTTGGAGTTCTAGTAAATGCCTGTAATATACTATCAAACCTTAATGCCTCTGAGAAAATAGAGAAAATAGGGATTCGAAAGTTCCTAGGATTTAATGGGCCCATTATGATGGATTCGGGAGGTTTTCTATTTCAGAGGAAGCAAACAGTTGATGTTAATCCACTCCGCATTATGAATCTGTATGAAAAATCAAAAGTGGACATTGGTGTTATCCTAGATCATCCATTAGCTTTGAACTTGGACACCAAAGAGAATAGGAAGCGACTGTATTTGACCATGGAAAACACAAAAATGATGTATGAAAACAATGGTGGCACTACCTTGCTCCCTGTCGTGCACGGATATACAATAGAGGATATTTATCGCACCATAGAATGTATCAAGAGTACGATTGGTGATCCTCCTTTGATTGGAATTGGTAGTCTGGTTCCTCTCATCAAAGCTCTTAATGGTAGAAAGAAATTCATGTTCCCAGAGGGGCCTTCAGGTATAATGAAGAATGATCAATGCGAACTTCCTGCAGGAAATGTAATGGTGGACATGATAAGACTAATAAGAAGAGAATTTCCGAGGTCTTTCTTGCATGTGTTTGGCATCGGTGGTGCGACAACAATGCACTTGATGTTTTCATTAGGAGTTGATTCCATTGATTCTATAGGATGGAGGATTAAGGCCGCAAATGGAGCCATTCAACTTCCAGGAGTGGGAGATAGATTTGTATCTCCAAAAAAAAAGAAAAGGACTGGCCTTTCTAAGAAGGATTTGATTTTACTTCAGAGGTGCCAATGCCCTATTTGTAGGAACAAGAGTCTATCAATACGGAAGAAACTCCTAGATAATGCAGATTCTTCTACATTCTATAATAGAGCAACTCACAACGCATGGGTTTTTCAGCAAGAGGTGCAGGAAGCTTGGGATTCTATCAAAAAGGGGAATTATATGCAATATGTTGATGAACATCTAAGGAACTCGCCAATGAAGAAATTCTTCAGGCACGCATTCGAAGAGGAGTTGTGACATAGTGAAAAAAATATCTAGATCAGACATTATTGAAGAGATAAAGAGAGAATTGGGAAGTCAAGAGGCAGTCAATGACCTTAAGACTCTCCTTGAAATCAGAAGAGGACAGTCTGGTAAATATGGTTGTATACTAATGGCTGAACCAGATCTATTTGATGCCATAATGTCAACACAGATAAAGGGAATGGTTTTTGTTACTGCAGAAACCCTGGAGACTTTCAGAAAGGCTCTACTTGAAGGAACAATAAACATTATAATCCCAAGTGACTTCAAGCAAATACCAAGACATAGTTACCTGAAAAGCTTCTTGGAAGAAAACTATGTATTTTTCGAGTTTCTTGTGATTTTCCTGAGAGAAAGTAGACAAATTACTTCAATCAATAAGCTACTCAAGTTTTCTCATCAAGAGAATAACTGGCTGGACAAGGATTTTATGATTGAATATAAGGACCTCTCTGACTTATTGAGAATATTGAATACTTGCAGAATTTTGGATGGAAAAGGTATCCGGGTCGATTCGAGTCTCAATTTTGAGAAAAAGTGGCTTGGAGATGAGATCTCTCGATCTATTTCCTTACTGATAGGGGAGAAGATAACTAAGATCGCTTCTGTTCCCTATGCGATTATTAGAGAAACGTATCATGCTTTTGTTCAACAGGTCGATGGCCTCAGCTACTTGAATCCAAATTTCACAGCCATCTCCTCCTTTGGAAACAGGGATAAAATTGCTGAGAGTCTGGCAAGAGAAATCATTTCATCCTTGGAGGGCAAAGAAATGGAAATGACAGAGATAAAGAAAATGATTATCAGGAAGATTCAGAGTGAATTTGGCCCATTTCTTTTTGAAGACGAACTGGTTCAATTTATGAACTGCTCAGCCATTCGAATTCCTGCTATTCTAGAGACAAGATTGAAAGAGAGATCTGTGAGATCGGAAGACTCTCCTTTGAGTAAATACCTAAATTATATTTGGAAAAGGAAAGAATTAAAAAGGAGTATAGATCCAGAGATACTTGAGAGCTTAGGAATTGCGATTACAGGGAGACAAGCCATCTATGAAGCTGAATTGCGCCAGATAATGATTATAAGTTTGTACAAACAGATATTCGAAGACAGGATAATTCCAGTGGAGAATCTTTTTCATGCTGCCTTTTTTTCTTCTTCTGATTCTGCTTATTTTCTCATTTTTTCTTCAAAATTGGATATTGAGATCAAGAAAAACTTGTATTGCTTCACATACTGTCATTATAGAATTAGGAATGACTACAGAAAAAATCTTCATGTCCTAAGATATGCTTTAGAAAAAGAGATATCACCTATCTACTTTTACTTGCTTGAGCTGGAAATTATGAATGTGAAGTGTGCTGAAAGAAACTATCAATTATATGATAGAAAGTCGGTATGGGAATTCCTGGATCCTTCGAGCAAGAATATTTTTGTTATCATGGATAATCTTTCTTTTTTTGACGTACAAGACAAAATTCAGCATGAAATAGAACTTTTGCAATCGTTTATTCCAACTATTACACCTATGTGTTGTTCGAGTATCTTGTTTGATTTAGATGAGGATAGCTATATCACCTCCAAGGACTTTTTTTACCCTCTTGGTGAAAGAAAATTTGAGGTTATCAAATCACTCACCCCAAGAAATGTATGTAAGATAGACCATTATCTGAAAATGAGTGACATAAAAGGGAAGATAGAGAATTTGCACATCTACAATAAAGAATTTAAAGATCCTGTTCTATATCATCATTATCAAGAGGTTATTGCTAGTGAACACGAAACCTCCATTTTAACATTGATTTTTTCGGCTGTTGGAAAATCCATTTTTAGCGACACTACACTTAACAAGTCTTTCGAAAACGCAATAGGACAGTTTATTCAAATTGAAAAAAATCTACTTTTGGTCTATTTCCCAGAGGACAACAAAAAAATAGATCATTTAGAATTTAGAGAATTCGATGACATTGACCTGAAAAGACATCAAGAATTAGTCACCCAAGAGAAAATAATGAGGATTCTAGATGTAGTGAAGGACTATAATCTCAAGAATCTCAGAATCATCATCACTACAGACCATGGCTCTGTTCCTTTATTGTATAGATCTGATAGACAGCTCTACGATAAGACCAAAGAATTCTTTTGTGAAATATTCTCCGGAGCAGCTCTTGAAGGCAGAGAACTATCATCTTCTCAGATTGTAGATTTTGATGAAATTGATTACGTGTATGCTCTTGATGAAAGGGGTCTTTTCATTTATTCGACTGATTATCAAGTGCTTACAGATCTGACTAGCATACTGGAGACTAGTGATCGAGAATTCGATATTGAAGAAATTGGGTTTGGAATACGGGACATTCTCTCCATCGAGAAGAAAACTATAAAAGGAAACTTGATCAATAAGATCTATATGTTATTTTATCCCACGAAAGACTGGATATGTCTTAACGAAAAAAAAGAAAAAATAGTGGTGAGAACCCACGGAGGAGCGAGTCTTTTTGAAATAATCATTCCTGGGGTGGTTTTAGGTGGCAACTTATAGAATATTCAGAGATAACGAGAGTGTCACAAGTCTGCAATTCGAAATGGAATCTGTCTTTTCATATATCAAAGAATTGGTCAGCATGTCAGTCTCGAAGGGAATCCCCTTGTATTTGGTTGATCAAAAAACGAAAAGCAAGAAAGTTGCAAGAGAAGTTTGCAGATTTTCAGAGGGTCTACATATTCTCGAAAACAGAATATCTTATCTTGGAAAGACAAATGAATTTGAAAGTATTTCTTCAAAACATGGGATAGATATTGCCATTCTTTCTTTAGCCGTTAAGTATAGCGAATTGATAGACGAGACGTGTTTTCTTCTCTTTGATAGGGCCTTCACTGAGGAAATCTTTGTTGGACAACTCAACGTTGTTAACAACACGAACAAATACAAGATTCTTAGAAAATGGTTGAATGACATGTGCATCATAAGAGAAGAAATGACTGATAAGAATATGATGGAAAAATCATGCAGTGCAATTGTTGAGATTGAAATCGAGCGCGTGATGTACGAAGAACTCAGAAGTCTTGTCTCGACAAAGAGGATTCTGGATAGGCTAGCTTTCATCAAGACAATAGGAAGATTCCAAGAAGCGGAGCTCGTTCGAAATGCTCTGAGAACAATAAGAGGCGTTGACATTATTGAAAAACATGCAAATGAATATATACTGGGGTGGAGATAATGAACGAATTCACACTGGAAGAGTTTGAAGAGAATATTGAGGAAATGACAAATGAGAGAATTAC
Source organism: Candidatus Kariarchaeota archaeon (assembly GCA_016839545.1). GTDB lineage: Archaea > Asgardarchaeota > Heimdallarchaeia > Heimdallarchaeales > Kariarchaeaceae > Kariarchaeum. Next base: position 6,129 of record JAEOUB010000380.1, read on the forward strand.
CCTCATAGGTTGCCAAGATCCCGAAATCTCAAGAAGAGTCTTCGATTCGATAAAAAGAGAATTAAAAGACGTATATACCCTGGAAAACAGCAATTTCGATAATATTGAGTTATCATTCAAGAAAAAGTGGAATATAGACATCTTAGATGTTAAAGGTACTATTTTGATCTTTCAACCGGATCTTATTTATGATTCAGGCCAGATATCTCATTTATCCGAAATACTAGTTCGTTGGTTCACCATTCTAGGACGTGAGAGAAATCTTATCTTTATTGTGACGAATAAAATGCTCGATGATTTGGTATTTCATACTAATGACTTCCAAGGGGAGTACAGAAGATTTTATGGATTCCAGGTGGTTCCATGAAACCAATCAAACTGGAATATGTTGAAATTCTAGGAGAAGAGCCACGATTCAGAGTAACAACAGAAGAGATTCAAGAAACCCTTAATTTTGTTGAAGAAGTCTTAGAGAGAAGAAAGGAGAAGAGAGTACTTCTGATTCACGGACCTTATGGGTCAGGAAAGACTTACATTCTAAACATCGTAAATGAATACTTGAAGGCTCGTACTGATACAAAAGTCTTTCTGGTGGATTATGGAAGAGCTGATACTTCAGATCCAAGTAATCTTCATGCATTTATCATAAGAGCTGCCACAGACGGACTGATTAGCATTCTAAAACCTTCTCTGAGCAGCATATTCGAGCAGCCAGGATCTGAATATATTGATCTCATTATCAAGTATTATGCAAAAGAGAAGCCTGAAATAAAGAACTTTGTGTTTATTATTGATGAATTGGACAAGATAATTACAGGTGTTAATCGCAAACGTGACGAAGAAGCACTTAGCTCTATTTCCGTTTTTTGTACGGATAGAGCGCAAAGAACAATAAGAATCAATGATAGGGAAATTCAGATAATATTCATTATGGGCTTTTCAAGCCGAGTTATTGAAAGGTTTGAGCAAAGGGGGTACGAGTCTGAGGCCATAAGGAGACTCCAAAAGTATGAGAAGATCCGGCTAAATCCTGATTTTGGAATAAAAAGCTACTATGAATTTCTTTCAAAGCAACTTGAGAGCGGTGGGATTCAAGGGAGAAGCGAAGTCAGCGGATTCAACATTTTTCCGTTTTCGGAGAAGGTGGTGAACACGTTTTTCAATCAGAATAAAGGGAATATAGGAAATACAACCATGATGCTTGACAGGTTTTACAAGAACGCACCGAAAGATATCAAGAAGGATCAAGATGTTGTCAAGAAACTCGAAGAGTACTTTGATGAAAACTGGAAAACTGTCACAGGATTTAGAGCTGGGTCCTTGGAGAAATGTCTTGGAAAGACTCGGATGACTCCAGAAGTCAAGGCAGTAGAAATGGTCATTAAAGAGACAATGTCCGATAGAGAAAAAAGAATTAGACAGAATGAAATCGACGGAATATACCAGAAAGTGGAGCTCGATCACGATATTCTTCATGATACCGTCATATCTGATTTTTTTCAGGAGGAAACGTCCTCAGATGGGAGGGATATAATCTATAATTTCGACGAGAAGATTGCTGAATTCTTCGGAATTGAATCAACATTACAGGCCAAGAAGGGACCCACTGATATTCCTTCAATCATTGAGCTCAATATGAGCCTTATAAGGGAAGATACGTTTGATCATGCCCTAAGAAAATTCGCAAAGGAGGTGTTTCCGGAATTGTGTTCCAAATATCAAGAGACATTTACTGTCAAAGCTCAGGAAGAGGGAGGAGCAAACATATACTTTATTGACTTTTTGGTTAATAGTCAAAAATTTCCAAGTTCCGTGACATTGAGAGTGTTACTCTTGCCCAATGAATCGCCATCCGAAGAAGAAATCGGGGAAATAACGGCCCTCACCGAAGACACTAACAAATTCTATCTACTTTGTGGACCCATAAGTCCAGACAAATATAGAGATATCCTCCCCCAACCTTTTCTCAAACAGAAATCCGGAATCAATCCCTATCTTCCGATCTCTCAATGCTTTTTCTACATGATCAATGCAAAGAAAGTTGAAGGAATCAGAGACTTTCGAAGATACAAGAAGACACTTTTGATATGTGTAGAGAAATCAGATATTCTCGCTGATCGAGCTGAAATAGATTCGGAAGATTTCTACTCTAAACTCGTCGAATTCATGCACCAGGCAGGAATTTTGAGATTCTACAGTCTCTTTGAATCCACTGATTTTGTGGATAATCTCCCTTTTTATCTTCAGATTGAGCGTTTACTCAAACTTAGCTGCCCACTGCATTGGAAGCTTCTTTTTGAGTTTGAGCCTAACGAGAAAGAATTCATAAAAGAAATAGCAGATATGACTGCTGTAGGAGGGAATATAAAGCCTTTGAATCAAGGCCATCTGCTCTTGGAGCTTGGAGTCGCCAGTGAGGAGAATGGAGGTCTGATTTTTGCAACAAAAGATAGGGAAGAATATCAGAAGTCTCCTTTTGAGAGTTTTATCATGGATACTCTCACTCTAGGTTTCAATAAGACAACCATCTCATTCTCTGGCCTTAGAAAAGAACTCATGCGAAGACAGCCAGCTCTAGAAAATCTTTCCCCCAGAAAACTGAATAGTATCATACAAGGATATCTAAGAATCCTGGAATTGAGAGGGGAGATTGCCCTAGAGCCGTCTCGTGGTCCACCAAACAACATAATAGTCGAACCAGAAGAGAGATTGAAAAACAAAAGAGATATATTGTCTAAACTCGGTTATCCGGATATTGCTGAGGAAATTGCCAGCGATGAAAAGAAAACTGTCTCGGAAAGAATAGTCGGACTGGAGGAAGCAATAAACAAGGCTCAAAATGAAATGAAAAAGTTCAAGAGTGACAAAAGGAGAGTCATCACGAGAATGGATGACATCCTTGGTGAAACCATGAGTATGCTACAAAAACATGAGTCTTTCGTCAAGATGAACCTGAACCAGCTGGAAAATGATCCATTTAACATTGCCGTGGAACTTGAAGG
>JAEOUB010000039.1 GCA_016839545.1 Candidatus Kariarchaeota archaeon
AGATATACTGACTGACACCCTTGAACTTCTCCTTGAGGCGAACCAATTGCTCAAAAATCAGGCACTGGCACGTCAAAAGGTATTCAAACGCATGCGGTCGAAATCCAACTTGGAAGGGATAAAAGAGGCAGACCGGTCAATCCGCAAACAAAGTAAGATGGATATTCTCTCTGCCAGGATCGATGAACTCGATCACAAGTTCGAGCAGCGAGACCACCTCCTCAAGGAGATGGCACAGGCTGATGTCAATATCAGTTCCCGCAATGAGCTTCTCACCATCCTAACCGACCACTGTGATATCGAGGAGGCTCTCATCTACAAGATGGTTGCCAACTACAGCGAGATCCAGAAGGAGCAGGATAAAATAAAGAAAGAGCTTGGTCTACTCGAGACACTTTCTACCAACGATCCCCGGGTCAAAGCAGTCAATGTCATCCGCAAGAGACCTGAGGGAATGTCAATCACTCAACTCAGCTTTCTGCTAGGAACTTCCCAGTACCAGGCCACAAAGATCATTGATCAACTGGTGGACCTTGGGCTTATTATCAAACACAACACCCTTCTCAGATTTGTTTCACCCGTGGAAATTGAGGAGGACGATTTCCTGACACACAAGCCAATACAGCAATCAAGACTACCATTTATGAAACAGTGATCAGCCTCACGATAGCTAAAAGCTAGGCTTATGAATTGGACACCCACGTGTGGTCTATGGATTTCAGGCTCAACGAGGATGAGGAACTTATACGGGAAACAGTACGTGACCTGGCACAAGATAACTTCAGACCTCGAGCTGCACAGGTAGATGAGGAGAAGATCTTCCCCGAGAAAAATATTGCAGAACTGGCAGAACTAGGCCTCTTGGGCAGCATTATCAGTGATGAGTATGGAGGTGCAGGAGCGACAACCATCACCTATGCGCTTCTTCTGGAAGAGATTGCCAAAGCCTGTGCTTCCACATCTGTGATCACCTCAGTCACCACCATGGTGGGCAAAGCCATTGAACGAGCTGGCAACGAGGAACAGAAACAGAAATTTGTGCCGAGAATTGCCTCAGGTGAGACTCTCGGGGCATTCTGTCTCACAGAGCCTCACGCAGGCTCTAACCCGGCAGATATGAAAGCAACTGCAACTGTAGACGGAGATAATTATATTATCAATGGGCAGAAGCTATGGATTACAAATGCCACTCACTCCGATATCTTCCTGGTGATGGCCAGTGAGGACACATCACTTGGTCGCAAGGGAATATCGGCATTTGTTATTGAAAAATCAAAGGTGACCTCAGGGGAAGTACAGATCGGTGCCCCTGAGAAGAAGATGGGACTCCATGGCTCACACACCTGTGCAGTCTTCTTTGACCAGGTACTGATCCCCAAAGAGAACAGGTTGGGTTCAATGGGTGCAGGTCTACCCATTGCACTGAAGAGCCTTGATACTGGAAGAATCGGTATTGCAGCACAGGCCTTGGGTATTGGTGAAGCTGCATTTGATGCTGCACTCTCATATGCCAAAGAGAGAGAGCAATTTGGCAAAACTATTGGAAAATTCCAGGGAATATCATTCAAGCTGGCAGAGATGAAGATGAAGTTAGATGCATCACGGTTGCTCACTCATCGTGCAGCATGGATGTCAGACCAGGGACTGACACACACAATGGAAAGTTCTGTAGCCAAAGCATTTGTCTCTGAGGCTGCTGCCGAAGTAACAGCACAGGCCATCCGAATCCACGGTGGAATGGGCTTCAGCAAGGAATTCCCAGTGGAACGATATCATAGGGATGTGCAGGCAACAATGATCTATGAGGGTACAAACGAGATCCAAAGGCTGGTTATTGCAAGAAATCTTGGACTTTAATACGAAAAGAAATCTCAACCATATTTCCTACTCTCGATATCCATAAAAAATCAGATACTATATCTGTTCTGATCAACAATGGACTATCCCGAGGTGAGACAGAAAATTGAAAACACACTCATTGGGATTAAACGGGATGTCCTGATCCTCTCCATTAAGAAACATACTCTGAGCGAAACTGCCCTACAGTTCATTCAGATACTTGATCAGCATCTTCCCAAAATGGTGGAGTACGTCCGAACGATATTCAAGGAAGGGTATTTGGATGTGACACAGGCAGGAATTTTCTACAATTACCTGATGGAAATCTGTCTAGAGGCACTTGGCGAGGCTAATCTACCGGAGATGCTGATTGAGGATGACACAGACATGGTAGAGATGGTAAAAAATCAGTTTATTGAGGTTGTCCGTGAAATCCATGCACAGATTGTTTAGCGAATCAGATCAGTATACAAGGAATTGAGTGGATCATCAGCCGCAGATTTGGTAGTTACTTCCATACCTTCACCGAGGGGGAAGAGAACTGAGGATGACCTATCACCCATCCGGACTTCATTGATATATTCACGAAGATCGGCAAATTCGGCAATAGAATCATCTGTCACTACGGTTCCTCCAACGCTCACATTGGGAAAGAGTACTCTGTAGAATTCCAGGTGACGCTTGCGATCATGATCAAGTACAACAAAATCGATATTCTCAGGAATGGAACCGGATGATGGAAGTTCTGCATGATAGACTATCTGGTCGAAACCGAC
>JAEOUB010000381.1 GCA_016839545.1 Candidatus Kariarchaeota archaeon
CATGGTAGCTCTTTGCAAGTGCCACCCAGTCATCATCTGGCAGTAGCAGCACAGTATGTCTCTTGGTCTTGTCGAGCAGAGGCTCATAGATTTGGGGTTCAAAACTGGCTTTGCCTGCAAAGGCCGAGAAGAGATCGGTCACCAGAACGGCAGCTGTTGATCCGTCAGGTAGTGCCACCGAGTGAAGCTCACCTTTGTCGGATCCCAGAATGGCATGGATGATGAGGTGGAGTGTCCTGTCATATCCGAAGAGAGACTCATAATCGATGGGATGGGTAGTTTCTCCCTTGTTGTTCTCGGTCATTGGCTGTGTGATAGGTTCTGTGTGGTCAATCATATGATTTGTTCTCCATGTGTGATCTGAAGAATTCTACGATGTGTATTCTTCATAATTTGATCGTCAAATTTAGTTTGGTCGACATGAGTATATAAATATATTTGATGATCAAATTTAAATTCGCGGTTCATTTTCAACTAAATTTGATCATCAAATTTATAGGGATGGCATGGCATTGTGATACTGTGTCTGAAGATATAAAGGTCCAGTACCGTTCACTGCAGGTTCATGAACCTGAGTACCGGGAACGACCAATACTGATGTACGAGGTTGAGACCCGGGTCGCAATAGTTCTCACCATAGTGCAGTTTGGCCCATCCAACATCAAAAAACTCGCACGTATCCTCTCCAAGAACGAGGCGACCATTCACCACCATATCCAGTGGCTCACCTCTGATCCGGCCTTGATTATACTGGATACGGATACTACCGTGAAGCGGAAAGGTAAGTACTACAGACTGGCTGAACCGGTCCAGAATTATTTCTACGACCCTGGTCAGGGGGAAGAAGGGGTTGCAGAAATTCGTGCAAAAGTTGAGAGGATAGATAAATTGTTGAAAATGTCAGATGCTGATATTTACAAGTTCCATCTCGACATGATCAAGAATCATCCGGAGGGCCTCCTTAACGATATCAAGGAACGCCAGCTAATGGCATACAATCATACACTAGAAAACATGATCCTCAATAACTTCAAACAAGCCCTGACGGAACTAGCTGCTGGAAACATGCCAAAAAACAAGCAATATCCATTTGGATCCCTATCGAACTTTGCCTTGGACATGAAGGTTTCTTCCTCTCGGCACCTATTTGAGATTGTCAAGCTCTTTACCCAGATGCAGGTCTCATTTGTGGCCTTAAAAAACCGTATCCATGAGGAGATGGAGATTGAGAAGATCCCTGAAGAGGATCGAATTGATATGCATTTTCACATTGTCGGTGGCGAGATTGCTCAGTTTGAATTCGAGTAACCATGACTAATGATGGTCATGACCTTCAGCAAAGAAGTCCATCTTCTCCTCGATTATGGCGATAATTACCACCTGGACAAAGATCACCAGCAGCACTGTAATCGGCATAATCTCAGGTAATAGGAGAATGAGGCCTGCTCCGATGAGTGGGAGGATAATACGGTGTACCAGCACTTTTCTCGTCAGCCGGTAGATCACGACTGCAATACCTGACAGGAACAGGATGGATCCCACAGCAAATGCCATTCGGATCTCACCATTTAACGCATCAAAGGGATGATGCACCACATCCTCAAGTGCTGAGGCATAGGCAATGACACCAAAGAAAATAGGAAAATGAAGCAGAGAATAGGCATCCCGTGCCATCATCCCATCTCTGGCCGGACCTGCTTCCTCCATGACCTCTGTCATTTTATCTTTAGCATGGCCAAAGTAATTCCACCACAGCCCCAAAGTAACTCCAACTGCAGCAATAGCAATGGCAAGAAAGTTGATGTCATCTATAGACGCTGTAAGCCCGGCAGCATTGATTATCAGCGTTTCTCCCAGGGCAATAATCATGAAAAGACCATGTCTCTCGGTGAAATGCTCGGGAAATACCAACCATTGGTCTCCTCCGGCAATGAAGGTGGTCACTACGTCAAAAACAATGACAAGACCCCAGAGGACATATCTCCAGGGTACCGGTACTATTCCTCCTACAATGACAATAGCAGTACTGACAAAAGAGAGGAAGCTGAATTGCTTGACTGATTTTTGAGCCTCCACTGGATAATGGCCAGATACATTGAGTACCATCAGGAGTCCCACAACTCGTGCCAGAGCATAGGCTAGGGCAAAAACAATCCCTTTCTCACCAAATGCATTGGGTATGGCCGTTGCCATAAAGAATGAAATTCCCGTTACTATCATAATGATCAGTTTTGGCATGTCATCCCGGGTATCCACTCCATTGACTCCCCATGTGAATTGGGTCCAGAGCCACCATACAATCCAGAAAATAATGGCTGCCTTGTAGACGGTAAGCAGGTCGAAGTGGCCATGGAGTAGCTCAACGGTCTGCACTATTGAGAAGACGAAGATGATATC
>JAEOUB010000382.1 GCA_016839545.1 Candidatus Kariarchaeota archaeon
CGGTGATGCCAAGCTTGCTGTGACCTACTGTCCCCTGACTGCCACAGGTATCCTGTATGACAGGGCCAATATTGATGGCAGTGAGATTGGAACCTCGGGCAACCTCTACGAGAACAACCTGGTATTCTACGATCGTGATACCAGCCAGTACTGGCTGCAGATGTATGGTGAGGTCATCGAGGGTGATCCAGACCAGCTGGGAAGAAGCCTTGATCGTCTGCCCATCATGGAGACCACCTGGAGAGCATGGAGTGCCATGCATCCCGATACCCTGGTACTGTCACGTGATACCGGCTACTATGCAGAGAATGCCTATGACCGTGTTGCCTACCCCGGCTATGATACCCGTGAGGACATCATCTTCCGCAGTTCATACGATTTTGAGCAGTATCCTGATAACCTGCATCTGAGAAAGCAGAGAACCCTGATCATTGACAATCAGGCCGGAGATGTTCACCTCTATCCCTTTCCGGCACTGGAGAATTACAGCGTGGTCAATGACATGGTCAGTGACGTTGTCAGGGACGTTGTCAGTGACGTGGTCCGTGACAGTGAGCCGATTGTGATTGTCTATGACGATGAGAACCGACTGGCCATTCCATTTTATGCCACACTTACTGATGGTACAGTTCTGACCGGATTTGAACAGTCAGCACCTCGCTTTATTGGTGAGGATTCTTACGATCTGCCTGTTTTTGAAGATGACTCGGGAACACGGTGGAATTTCAAAGGAGAGGCACTATCAGGTGAGCACAAGGGAGCTCAGCTACAACAACTGGCAGCATACACTGGTTACTGGTTTGCAGCGGTGTCGATGTATCCAGATGCAAAGGTCTTTCCACAGGATACCACGATCACACCACAGGACAACCGGTTTGACTGGACAGGTCGCTATGATGAGAGTGATGCTGAGCTTACAACTGTTGTTGGAATCGGTCTGGTGGTAGCAATTATTGTGGCCACCGTGGTTATCATCAGGCGCTCGGCACAGGCTTGAGATGGTAGAATTACCATACCTCAGGTAGATTCTCGGTGAAATCGAGCAAATTTTTCAGATTAAGCTATCATTTGTAGACCGACGACGGGGAAATTCATTAAATATCAAGTCTCCACATAGGTTGTTATGGTTGATTTAGGAAATATGCGACAGGCAGCAGACTCGCTTGTCGACGCAATTGAGACACTCCAGACTGAGAACAATCAGCTGAAAGCTCGCATTGCCGAGCTCGAATCTAAAGACAGTAACCCTGCCCCCTCATTTGATATCACTACCTCTGATGAACCAGAAGAGACAGGCGCACCATCTACTGCACCTGCAGGACCCGCTACCTCTGAATCTTCATCTTCGACAGGGACCACACCCGTCCGTATGGGTATCAGACATGCAGATCTGCCAGTAGAGGGAGAGGGGTTCAGCCTTGGACCTGATTCAGTCGATGAGACCAATCTAGAGGACCTGCTGGCAAATGATGCCCTGGTAGCCACGGTCTACAACCGATTACGACCTCTCAAGGAGCTGAAATACCGCCTGCTTGCCATGCAGATGGGTATATCTGTTGATCGCTGCAAGATGGCAATTGAGAAGCTGGAGAGAGCCGGTGCTGTGACTGTGGATGACAAGGAAGTTGTAACCATCACCTGAAATCTAACTGGCAAATGATAGAGCAATTCCAAGAGTTTCCGTAGATCGCAATTTTTAAATCTCAACTGACATCGAATAGCAAAGTGGTATTATGTCACAATCATTAACACAAAAACTTATGGCTGCCTATAAACAGGCAATTCTGTACATTCTGGCCTTTATCGGCTATGCAATCATCGCTACTATTATCATGGGTGTCGGCTTCACAATGGGAGCTGCAGATATACTGACAGGTAACTTTGGTGGAGCAGGGATACTTGGCATCCTTATTTTTATCATAGGAGTAATCTTCTACATCCTGGCTGCATTTGCCGCAATTATCTATGCTGCATCTCGTGGGAAGAAGAAAGCCGTGGGCTTCTTCGAAGCATACAAGGTCACCTTCCAGTTGGTACTGGAGCTTGGCGTCGCAGTTCTTGTGGCAATTGCCCTCTTTGTGGTGGGTATCCAGGTCGGTGGTGCACTATCTGCCCTGATGTTTATCATCGGTGGGTTCATCTTTGCCCTGTTCCCCATTGCAGGGCTATTCTATGTCATCAACTACCTGACAGCGAGGAAATAGAGCTTAGCAATCACAAGTATTCAAATCCGTCTGAGAGAAACACCTCATATGAGCGCACGACAGCAGATACTAGATTTACATCAACAGGCAATTCAGGCTCACCTTGATGGTGATGTATCATTTTTTACACAAGATATTGCCCCTGATTACTTCAATGCAGGTAAGGGAGGTATCACCTATCCAGAGAAAGCGGAGATCACTGCAATGTTTTCTGGCTACCTGGGATCCACCACATTCTCTCATTATGAGGATGTCGAGGAGCCTATTATCCATATTTCAGATGATGAATCACTTGCCACCTGCCTGGTGCGGGTACGAGTGGCCGGAACACGACAGATGGAGGAGGGACCTGTGGAGTTTGACAGTCTCTGGACATGGATCACCCTGTTCAGAAAAATTGAGGGTACCTGGATCCGAATGGGTGTGCTCTCGGCATAGAATTCTGTCCGATGGTACTGTACCCAGTACGGAGAGGACTGCTGGTGGTACAGGAGGTGTACCACACTGTACAGTGGTCAGGAACGGCCTCCGCATATGATTCGAGTATCGAATTACTGCAATATCGGAGTGATCACTACCTGACAATCCTGTATCATGAGCTCGGGCAGCATCCAGATGGCGTTTTTGACGATTATCGTAACACCACCCCCTCATAATTTGACCATCAAATTTTAAAACCATTTGATTATCAAATTTTCAGTACCTGCAAAAAATCGACTAGGGAAAGGATTTCCTTATTTTCGCAATAAATGTCTTTGGTTCATTTTAAATAGTACACATAATATTTTATCAATGGTATCAGAGATATATTCACATACTACATACTACTATTAGATAGTATCGCAGTATAATTGTATAGTATCAGCAATATATGTAAGTAGATCAGAGATAATAACACATACCACATTCTGAACACAAAACGACACACCTACATACAGAGTCCCTGACATACTTTGAGATATACTGTTTCGTAATTTTTTGGAAAATCTTCGATAAAAGCCATACTTTCAAGAGAGAAGTAAATTAATATAACCCAAGAAATAATGATTAGGCAACTTCCATGTCAAAACCGCGCGGATCCAGTTCAACTCCAACTCACCATGATGTGATCACCTACAACCAGCACATCGTCATGAACATCGACCGCGACCAGAGGACCCTCATCGACAAGTACGACGAGATCATCCAGGCTCTCGCAGAGAGAAACATGACTGCCCAGGAAGTCCACGAGCTCTACCTCGACTACCGCGATGCAGAGTTCAAACTCAACATCAAGACCATCTACCGCTACCTCAACATCCTCAAAGATGCCGGCATCGTGGCAGTGGCAGGCTATCGCATCACCCCTGGCAAACGGATCTACGAGAACATCTACTCCCTCTCTGCC
>JAEOUB010000040.1 GCA_016839545.1 Candidatus Kariarchaeota archaeon
CCAGGATCACTCCCTGTACTCCCTCAAATACAGATGTGGGTACCTGATCATAGTACATGGGCTGCTGCAGGTCAAGTACCTCCACATCACACTTGTAGAAGGTGAAGTGAGTCTTCTCAAAGTCATCCTCATTGCTGGTCTTCGATGGCTGTACTCCCAGACAGCAGTGTTTCAGTGCCGTTTTACCCACCTTGGGGTCTCCCAGAATCATAATTTTGTGTTGTGTCATACGTATCTCCCTTGAGAGTGTCAATTTCTGCGTATGTATGGGGGATGGCACCTCTTAAATGAGGGCAGAATGGGATTTTTCTCGGTTCATCGAATTGGATGATTGTGGTCATTTCTCAGTGAATAAGGTGTACGAAGGCGATCTGGTACTGCTCCCTGGAGAAGTGCTGTCTCCACTGCAGATAGCCGGTGTAATCACCGAGAAAGATACGTAATTGTGCACGTTGCTTGTCAGAGATATCAATGAGCATAGAGTGGATCCGTGCCAATTGGAGTGGCTGGTTATACTGTATAGATCTCCTCAGAGCGGTGAGAAACTTGCCCAGGTAGTAGTGGTGGGAGAAGGGAGTGGATGATTCTGGCAGGTCAAAGGTGGTGGGATGCAGCAGAGTGGCGTGGGGAAGCCATTGCTGCAGGAGCTCTTCCTGCAGTGCAGGTGTCTCCAGAAATGTGCACAGGGTATGATCCCGGATCAACCGGCTTGCGAATTGCATGGGCTCGGGAAATCGTTCTGTCAGCAAGTTGGTGACATATTCCCGGAGCATAGAGTCAGTCTGTCACTGCTCATTATGAAGGTTTAGGCTGAAGCGAGCCCAGGGTTTTGATATATAGATTCTATAGCGAAAAGACCTATATTTTGAGAGATAGAGCAGTCTGTATGAGTGGGTTGATTGTATCACAGCGGCGACTGATTGCTGTGGTTCTTGGTCTGCTTCTGTTTGTGCCATTTTTTACATTGTATGCCTCTCAGGATCCTCCAGCCGAATTCATCGAGGTGGTGATGGTTGATAATCGCACGTATACACTTGACAGTCAGAGATATAGCAGTGTGACCATTAACATGCTCAATAATACTGAATACAATTACACTGTGACGATCGGGACGGTGGATTATTTCCTCAGTGCTGACAGTCAGGTGTATCATGTCTTTGATAGAGGCTTTCGTTTTGGTATCAGTTTCAGACTCAATCATTTTGATCCTGACTTTGTCCCGTCTGAAGGAACGCTGTTTCAGATTGAGCATGATCTCTCTCAGAATAGGTACAGTGCCAGGTATGTCTCACAGCGATTCTTTGTTATCCTCCTTCTAGTCATCTATATTCTAGCAATGCACAAGGATTTCCTGCTGATCTTTCGTGCCATTCGTGACCGACGTATTCTGGGAATTGGAAGGGAAGTGTCTGAGGAGAAGCAGAAAGATAAGATCGGCTACCTTTTTGGTGATGATACAGAGAAATGAGGCTATACAAAGAAGTCCTCGTCGCCCTCATCTTTTTGTTGGCTGTATTCCACCATCTTGCGAATAAAATACGGCGGTAGTACTGCCTGGTGCATAGGCTTGTAGTTGACACCTTCAATGGCATCGAATATCATGGCAGATGTCAGTGCCCAGCTTCGCTCATCTCCCACATCGATATTGAAGCCTGTTGCCTGCAGCTTCTCAACCATTGCCCACAGGTCCTCATCGTCAATCAGCATATTCTTGACGGTTTGGAGAACGTGGTCATAGGTCAGCAGACCCACGGGAATGAAGACATCGGGATCCTGTCCCCAGGAGATAAATGGTGGTGCCTCATGGTGAGCAGACTCGATCAGATCATCACTGAGCTTGCCTCCCTCATCTGCATAGAGGATCTCAAAGATGAGCAGTGCAAATTCACGGCCAAACAGGTAGGCATTGTGCAGGGTGATCTCAGGCATTGCAGTTCTGAATCCAGCAGCAGCAATCACCTCAAAATCAGCCATACGGGCTGAGACATTGCCAAACTGGTCTGTGGTCAGATGGCGAACAACATCCACCTGGTCTCCATAGCGATAAATCTGAGAATTGAACAGGAATTTTTCCTCGCCCTTGTACTGCACACCATAGTCGACCATGTTAGCCGACACCGCCTGCTCAATGATTGCAATGATATTACCGGCAATTGCCTCTGCCTTTGCAGCAAAATCAGTGTACAGGTCTGCCTTGTTGACAATCAATCGTACTGGAATGCCTTCCATCATACCCTTGGGCAGCATCAGGGGGATCTGTTTCAACGTGGTCTTTCTGGTCATATCAACCACGGTCACAATGGCATCGGTATCCTCGGCGTGCATCCTCCACATGTCGCGGTATTTGAACTGCCCACCCATATCATAGATGGCGATCTTAATCTCCTCTTCCAGGCCCGGAAAATAGTTGGGAGGCACAGTGAAATTGTGGATCACATACGAGGATGTGGTCACCATGGCCTCGTTCCAGGGTTTGATCTCTGAGGTTTGGAAACCAAGTGATTGCAGGATATTCAGTAGCGTATTGGTGCCCTTTGTCTTGCCGACTCCACCGGGCCCTAGTATAATGATCTGATAGGTATTACGCATTGTTTTGGCCTCCCTTGATTGCTCTGAGTTTACCCAGGTCAAACCGACCATCTGCAGTGAGGTCAGTCTCGGGTACTATGAGATTAAGCTGAGAATATATAAAATCCTCTCCAAATGGCTCATCTCGAATGCTATCTTCTGGGACACTTTTGGGATTGACCAATCTGGCACTCCATTCCTCGCGACCGAATTTCTCTCGGCTCAGTGCTGATTGTAGCAATGACAGGGGTTGACCGTTAGCAGCACCGGAATTGGCAAGTGCCACGTGGTAATAGAGCTTGTCCTCGTAGGTGCCAATTGCAGAGATCAGAGCGGTATTCTGATCAGAACCGTGTCGCTCAAAGATAATGACTGAGGGAACCAGTCTGCCATCAAAATTGCTGGGCATCATACGCTTGGCATTTTTCAGTGATGTCAGAATATCGTTGTAAACAGGCTGCCACTTGAAAACCAGGGGAAATGCAAGCGATGGTTCTGTCTCACTGCCCGGTTTGGCATACATCCGCATGGTATTGATGCCCATGCCGATCTCCGTGGTGGAGAAGAAGGAATCGTCAATCTGGAACATGAAGACGGCATCGATGGCAAAATCGGTGGGTAGTGACAGTCGCTCTCTTTTGTAGTCCTCGTCAGCCAGTACCGGGAAGAAGGTGCTGAGTTGCTCTCCTGTCTTGCCCTGGGATCGTTCAATAACCTCCTGGGTTGGTCGTACAGAGGTGGGGGTTGCCAGCTGTCGCAGTGTCTCGTCTATCACAGATATCGTGGTCAGGTGCCCTATACCATGTTCATCCAGTGTCAGGCTCTCCAGGTAGGGAGTCAGTGTCTTGGTCATCTGGAAACTGGTGTAGATATCTGGTCTCCCTCCGATGATGACCAGCCCGTTGAGGTTGGACATCCGTTTTTCAGG
>JAEOUB010000383.1 GCA_016839545.1 Candidatus Kariarchaeota archaeon
CAGTCTGGCTTGGTCTCCAGTGTCAGCCCGATACAGCGGTATTTTGCAGTTTCATTCAGTAATTGTGCTTCCTCAATGGTTGCTGCCGGTTTTCCATTCATCCCCTCGTAGACACCAAGCATAAAGTGCTCCTGGTACTCCTTGGGGTTGGAGTTGAATGTTCCTCCCATGACGATAATATCCAGCTTCTCAGCATTGTGACCTGTGGCCTGCAACTGGTTGATCCTAGACTGGATCTGGGCAACCGGATCGTAGCCATTGGAGATGGCACGCATTGTTCCGGGCTCTCTCCCCGTGTAGCTCATGGGAGTTCCCCACTCGGGGCCACCGGGACAGAAGATACAGGCACCATGGCGACAGGCAAATGGGGCGGTATAGACGCTGATGACATTGACTCCTGACAGTGATCGAATATTCCTGACACGCAGGAATGGCAGTATGTCCTCGTAGAGATCTTCTGGAACCTCACCCAGCAGGTCAGAGTTGCGTGGAAATGCCTTGAGTTTGTACTGTGTGGCCACATCCCGCTTGATCTGCTCTATCTCTTTCTTTGATGGTCGCTCCTGTACTATGCGGTTAATGATGAGCCTGTATGCTTCCAGCTCATCGGCAGTCAGCTCTGGCCTATCCTCGTCAGCAAAATCGGGGACCATACGTTTGCATGGGAAAAGGGCTACAAAAGGATTTGAGTAGATACAGTCAGGTAGGCGGGGGTGGTATCAGCCGATATATCACATTTTTAAACTGCAGGTGGATATGACATGATATGAAGATCTCTCTTGCCTACTCAGAGTTTGACCATACCCTGTCAAGTCTGCAGTATACTGTCACTGAGCTGGATTCTATCATCGAAGTGGATCAGCTGTCAGACAGTTCAGCAAGGGAGCGAGAGATCCTGCTGATATACCGGGATCTGCTGGAGAAGAGCCACGAGGGGATGGAACTTGATGACAATTTCGTACAGAGTATCTGCAGACACCTTGATCAGCTGTATAACCTGTTTCTGGAGAACCACCGGGAGCAGGCAGCACGGATAATCCAGCTTCGACTGGCATGGGATGGTGAGTCACCACATGCCTGGAATGAGCTGGGCAAGATACTCTACCTGCAGTTTATCACCCGTGAGGAGGATAACGAGGAGAAGATCATCCATATCTTTCAGCATGTCATCGAGCTGGTGGAGAAATATGATACCTACCATGATATGGGGTTCTGGGCCTACTCCTACATGGCCAACCTCCACCTGTACAGAATCCTCAGTGGAGAGGAGGCATTGGTTCAGGCAATGAAGAACTACAATATGGCCTACCGCTTCTCACAGACATATGAGATAACTGCCCATGAGGACTTTATCTTCGATGACCTTGAGATCCTGCAGAATATTTTGATGAACCGCTATCCACTGCTGGTGCTGATCTACAATGATTCAGGGGTCAGTCTCTTTGAGTACCTGTTCCAGTTTGTCGAGGTCATCACTGCAGAGCAGCGTTTTATTCCCAATTTCACTGCCCTGATGTCAGTTGTTGACGAGCGGATGTTTGAGATCTTCAATTCCAATATCACCACTGCCTACCTGGTTCTGGAGAACCGATTGATGGTGGTGACCAACCTCTACCAGAAAAGTAAGGCAAAATGGATCAAGATTGCCTTTATTTTCTCATATGTCCAGCAGGACGAGGAGGAGATGGAGATTGACCAGGAGATCTTATCACGGGTGAAAGTGATGAAGGAGCAATTGCTGCAATCTGAGAGTGTCATGGAGCATCTCAAGAATTTTGGAGGTCGCCACAATATCGAGGTCAGTATCGAGATTGAGGACCTGCTGCAAGATGTCTTTGCAGGTAGTGAAGCTGAATGACAGGATCGTATCGTAACTTGTTGTAATTAAATTTCTAGAAATTAGGTTTCAGTGAATTATTTGTGTTCACTAAAAGTTTAATCGGAAGATTATTACCTAATCCTCGTGACAAGTGCACAGGAAATCCTTTCACAACTTATCCAGTCATTCACGCAAGGACTTTCTTCAGGTGATATACAAACATTCGATACGAAATACTATGATAGAAAGTATATATTCACAGTGGGAACCAGCCCAGGTGAAATATCCGTGTTTCGGGATGTGGATAAGGACATCAAAACCCCCATGGGAACCCATGATTATGAGATACAGAAGTACAAACTAGTTGCCTCGAACCAGATTGGGGACACCATATTGGGGGGATTTACATTAGAAACGATAATCAC
>JAEOUB010000384.1 GCA_016839545.1 Candidatus Kariarchaeota archaeon
CGTTCCACGCACTGTGTAAATCCTGCCCTGGTATTCAGCAGAGAAATAGGTCTGCCAGATGACAGATGATGAGATGGCTGCAAATGGTAGCGCAAATCCAACAAAGACGAAACCCGTCCACAGTAAGTAGAAATTACCGAGGACAACTCCAGTTCCCCCAATGATCATGCCTGCGAATGCGGTTAATATGCCAACTGTGACCTTTTTGACTAGCCCGGTTGTGATCTTGTATTTCATCAGAATGACCGTCATCACCAGGCTGCCTCCCTGAAATGCACTGAATGACATTGCAAGGACGAACTCATCTGCTCCCAAACCCTGTGGGGAGCTGATTACCAGCGGTAGGAAGTTCATCAGACCTGCAAGGAAGAAGTTGGTCATGGCAAATGAGACAAGCAGTGCTAGCAGTCCAGGACCCTCTTTAATGACACGAAAACCCTCCTTGAATTCTTCTGCGAAGGACGTTTGCTCCAGTTCCCCGTTGCGAGCTTTCTCCTCTTTGATCTTCAAGTGCTCATTGGGAACCTTGACCAATGCCAGGGGGATAAGTGCCAGCACAAACGTGACAGCATCGATTGCAAGGAGTGGAACCATATTGCCAATACCAAAGACTCCTAGCAGTATCGCTGCGATAACAGGGGTGGAGATAGAGATCAGACTGTTGGAAAATGAGGTCAGTGCACTGATTCTTGATAATTTCTCACGAGGTACCATACTGGGAATAATTGCCTGTACTGCAGGTCTCTGCAGACCGCCGACCAGACCGCGAACCAGCAGTAACCCCATGATATGGCCAATCTCTGCGATACCCATCCAGAAGAGGTACATCAGCACAACCGTGGCAAGTGCCTGCAGAAAATCGGTGACTGTAATAATCAGTTTACGATTGTAGCGATCGGCAATAACTCCTGCAAACAAACCAGTAAGGATGGACGATCCAACGCCTAGGAGGGCTGCAAGGGCAAGGTAGAGGCCGGAGTTTGTGACTACGGTAATATACCATATCAGCACAAATTGGGCAATAGATGAGCCGACCAGTGAAACAAGTTGACCACTGTAGAGCATAAGGTAGGGTCTAGATAAATCGGGCATGGTTTTTGTCATATTCTCACGATTCAGAATTATTTCTATTATTTGAATCGTCATATTTAAGCGTTTCAAAATATTATACTTTTTTTGAAACGTAGATATCAAACATTCTAGCAGACTATTCAAAAAACATAAGATAAGTTGAAATTTGAGAAAATCCTGTCCATATGCTTATATTGGTCATTATTCATAGTGTAGTTAACCATATGCTCGATCTCGAATTACCATCTATTCTCTATGAGTACTGGGATACTTTGCCTGCAGTACTGGAGGTTGAGGCGGCAATAGCTAAGAAACTCCAGAAGAAGCCTATACGTAATGAAATTCTTCATGCTTTCTCCCGTGGGATACTGGATGAGACACCTACTAGATCCCGGAGACGTCATGCCCTATCTGTGGTAGAGATCGTGGATCTCGTCAAGAGCTTCTCCAAGGAGAAACCCAAGAAATCATCAATTTACTATCACCTTGAGCTCCTCATGGAATTTGGGATCATTCAGGAGCTGACCTCGGTAAAGGCAGGAAATATTGTGACCATGTATTTTGGAAGGACTTCAAAACTAATATTTCTACAATCTGAGGCAGAGGAGATTCACAAGAAATCCGAGGGCACTGAGCTGGTGCTCCAACCCGGATTTCAGGAACTAGTATCCCGAGTTTCAGCAAAGGACCAAACTGAGATCAGCAATCTCACGACTGAAATTGCCAGGATTAAGAGCGAGATCAACCTTCCTGATGTTGATTTTGTGGCATGGGTCAAGGAGCACAGTGACGATCTAGTAGGTATAGATCTCAATTTAGTCGAGCTCCACAACCTCTTTGTTAACATACTGAAATATCCTCCAGAGTTGGTTGAACTCTACCAGAAACTCAAGGAATACCTGAAATTGGAATAGAGTGACCCCAGAAAAGTAACCGGCCCCCAATCTATATAGTCTTTATAGGGGGCATTATTATCGAAAGCAAGTCATATCTAGGATATGAGCCAACGAATACCCACTATTGAAGAAGCTGAAGCCATTTTTATCAAGTCACTTGCACACCTGGTTTCAGTACTCGGGCTGACAATTGTAGTCGCAGGTGTTCTCACCATCTACGGGTATGCGCTACCAGAATCTACAATCCACTCTGTAGCCCGGATCATGATAACCATGATCTGGATGGTCTTCCTGTTCAAGATTTTGCGAATTGTGGAGAAATATGTCAATGCCGATGTTGAGAACCGAAAACTGGCTGCCCGATACGTAAGAACCTGATGTTCGACTGCGCGATATTGTGTTTCTGGTTTTCAATCTTAATTTTTCCTACTTCCCCCTTGCATGGGTGTAATTTCACTTAGTCGAAAGTAAATGTAAAAATTATTTACCTCTCATGAGTAGTAAATTTTAAATAAATTCAGAATCTTAATTGTCTCAGCATGAGGTTAAGAAATTACGCGTCCTATCGACGTGCAGTTTCACCCGTCATCGCAGTCATTCTGTTGGTAGCCCTTACAGTGAGCACCGGGGCTCTAGTATGGGCTATCACTAATGACGTGATCTCTATTGGAGGTGCCGATGAGCTTGTCCTGGAGAATTCAGGAGTAGGTGATAATTCGGGTAACCGGATGGGTGATACCATTCGCATGATCGTACGAAATATCGGAGCTTCTGAGGCCGTTCTTGAAGACATTTTTGTATATGTGGATGGCGAGCAAGCGTACACATGGGTTCTCAATGGATCGTATACCATTCTGAACGGTCAGCAGGGAGAGATTTATGCTCAGACAATTAATACAGGTGATATGGTGCTCAGCACCAATACTGTAGAAGTACAGTTTGACACTGAGAGGAGTATCTCAGGAAAATTCACTATACCCGTGCCTTCCCTCCTGTCATCCATTGCAATTCTGTATGACTCTGGGTTTGCATTCACAACCGAGGATCTTGCTGCACAGGGCTGGACACAGCATCAGATTGGTAGCCACAGTGGTGGTTCAGGTGGGATCGGTTTTGAAGTCGTCCCTAGTAATCCCAATGAGATTACGGTGACCACCAACAATGATTTGCTCTTTATTCTGGAAAACCCAGATTTCTCCATTCGCAATTTCATTATCTCCACCGAGATCACCAATGGAGACAATGATTTCCTTGGTATTGCCTTCCGCTATATCGACGTTGATAACTACTACTGGGTAGGTGTCACTAGTGACCATCACTCCTCAAGAAACAGAGCAGGGGATCCCACAAATGGAAATATTCCCTATGCTGGAAGAGATCGGAATGCAATAATATTTGGCAAAGTAGAGAACGGGGTAACCTCAAGAATTGATGTCAGTGCGGTTGATCCAAGTCTTGCCGGTACTGTC
>JAEOUB010000385.1 GCA_016839545.1 Candidatus Kariarchaeota archaeon
AGGCCTTCTGCCAGGAAGAGAATTCAACCTCTATATTATCAAATGCTGCCTTGTGCTTTCCACAGTACTCAGTTTCTGCGGAACGGACGCATTCAGGAATAATACAATCACTCATGAGGCATCATCCTCCTTCTTTTTTGATTGCCGCTTCTTGCGTTTCTCATCAAATTCTTTCATGATAAGACATTCAGGGTTCAGACAGAGAGTCCAGGGTCTCTTGCCAGCAGCTTTTACACTAATCTGGGGGTAATCATCTGCTTTGCATGATTTATCAAGAGGTTCTAATCTCCCTTTCTGAGGGAGTGGGTAGGTTGCATTGCAACTTTGATTGTTGAAATACTCAGTACACCCTACAAATCGTTTTCCAGACATGGTGGATGTAATTATCTTCAGAGTACCAATTCCGCAAGTCTTGCAGGGTCCAAGCTCAGTTGCAAGTCTGCGTTGACTCTGCAGCTCTCTACTGATCAATGCACCAACTTCATCCTCGTTCTCCTGTAATCCTTCAAGCATGTCATGAAGGAGCATGACACCCTGAACGATGGCGTCAGCAAGAGAGAAATCAGCAGTTTCCTCATTTATTGTCTCCTCTACCAGGTCTCCCATTTTCTCAAGTTGTCGTGAAAGTTGCACAGACAGTACTTGAGAGGAATAGACCTGTAGTACCTCATTAACTACCTCACCTACGGGTGTGATTTCAATCGCATCACCTTTGATGTACTTTCTGTCAAATAGAGATTTTATGATATCTGCCCTGGTGGCTTTCGTCCCGATTTCCTCTTCTTCCATCTTCGTTAGTAGAGAATTCTCGTTATACGACGGAGCTGACCTGCTATATGATTCAGTCCAATCTACTGAACTTACGGGCAGCCGATCTCCTTCTGTAAAATCAGGTAATTCCTTATCGTCCGTCTCACCATATTTTCCGGCAAGCTCTCGCCACCCCGACTTCAGAGTCCTTCTACCACTCAGGTAGAATTGCTCTCCTGAAATATCGAAGTTGAGACGGTTGTATTCCATCTCGACAGCAGTCCCAAATGTAGAGAAATATCTGTGAACGATTAATCGGTATATTTTTGCCTCATCACCTGTATTTTTCTCAGGGGAAGTGCCCGTTGGATAGATACACGGATGTGCGGGGTCGGATTTTTTACCCTCCTTTGGCTTTTTACTCTTCTTGGCTAACTTGGCTGCAATTTTCTTGAACCCGGATTGTGTGGCAAGTTGAGTCAGGATCTCTTTGTGATCCATTTCTGGAGGATATTGCTCACTGGAAGTCCTTGGATAGGATATTGATGCAGAGAGATACAGATTTTCTGCCGCCCTCAGGGTTCTAGAGGGGGATAATTTGTAGTGTCTGTATGCCTCTTTCTGAAGTTTTGATAGATTCAGAGGTGTGGGTGGCTGTATCTTGCTCACTCTTTTCTTGACCTCAACAACCTCGGCTTCCTGGCCTTTCAGTTTCTTAACCGTGCTCTTTGCTTTGGAAAGACTTTCTACTTTCCCTACTGCGTGTTCGAGATCATATTTTTCGTCACCTTCAATCGAGAGGTTGATTCTGAAATAAGGGACTGGGACGAAACTATTCATCTCATGCTGTCTCTCTGCCACAAACGACAGGGTTGGCCCCTGTACTCTTCCGGTTGAGAGAGTCAGATATTGTCCTGAGGTATTTTTCAGAGAGAGCATCAAAGCTCTTGATAGATTAATACCCCATAGCCAGTCCAGATAGTGCCTCATCAGACCTCGGTTGTACATTCCAAAATTAATGGTTGACCCTGATTTGGCAGATTTGTACGATTCTTCAAGCTCTGTTTTTGAGAATGAAGAGAATTTCATACGCTTGGCATTATTGAGAACATCTTCTCCAACTAACTGAGCTAGAAGGATTCCGCCAATTACTTCTCCTTCCTCATCATAATCCGTCATGATTATGTGGTCTTTAGCGCTAGCTGCAACATGTCGAATGGCCTCTACTGCAGACTCAATTCTCAGTTCATACTTGTTAGGAGGTCTGTTCTTTGGAGCTGCCTCATGATAGGGAACCCATTTGAAATCATACACTGGATATTGCCACCCGATGCCATCCTGCACCAGGGTGAACAGATGCCCTGACGCGGGGACAATCAGTATATTCTCGTTCTCTGCCTTCACGTAGTATCCTGTGGTGTCAGGTAGACGAGTGTTCTCACCAGGTCCTTTTCTGGTTACCTTGATGGTGACCTTTTTCGCCTTAGAATCAAGCCGGTTGGCAATTTTCTTGGCTGCATCAGGTTTTTCAGCTAAACCCATGACATACGGCTTATCTGTTACATATTTTGGGAGATTGATCTCATAACCAGGTAGCATTTCTGTAGCAGCCATTCAGAGCCCTCAGTGTTACCCTTCAGCATGATCACAAAAAAAGTAATTGAAATTGATACTGTGCAGTCCCGGATATCAGGGGCAGATCGCTGCCCTGAAATCTTTCGGGATCTACAGGTCAACATTATTGAGATTACAGACTTCCTCATCAATTTCTCAATAGACCATCAAGAGAAAATATTCGCATCAAATCGTTGAAGATTGTTTTTGAGAGGACTCTTGCTAAGATATTATCGCGATACATAAAAGAAGGAAAGAGAAGGATAAGAGTGTCAACAGCTGTTGATACATGAGCCGGTAGTCTAGCCTGGTATGATGCGTGGTTTGGGTCCACGTGGCCGGGGGTTCGAATCCCTCTCGGCTCATCTTTTCTCCTTAATTTTTGGGCGATAAATTTAGTTAAAAAAAAATTTCAATTAGTATTAGTAAGACTGATAATTCGATAAGATTTTGGGATTGTAATCTTTAACAATCCCTTTATAGCTAGGGCTTGGTGGGTTTTATGAGTATCCATGAATAATGAATTGAAAATCCGTGTTGAATCGATCTATGACCTCGCCCTTGCGAAACTGTTACTTGATCACCTAGAGGGTATGGTGCTCGTCAGCCCCACCGTTGATCAGAAGAATTATCTCCAAGTTCCAGTGAGCAACGATCCCCATGAGGTTCATATCGGTGATCTCGAGTACCGTACAGGCATCCAGGTTAAAGGTGCAGGTGATGTGGTAACCACCATTGAGACCCTGCTCCGTGAGAACCTGCCTGATGCCATTGTGTTTAACCATCCACTGCAGCAGGATGCAGTTTTCAATGCCACCGTTATCAAGTATATCTACCGAAAACGTATGGCAATTCTTGATCTAGGTAGCGGTATCCGAGGAATAATGTTCAATGTAGAGACCAATGTAGGCAATACCCACCTGGTACAAATCAAAGAGCTCACAGCTGAAAAAGATAAATTACCCGTATGTTCTGATATCATCACCCTTTCAGGAGACTATGTGATCCTTGAGGTCAATGCAGATTTTGTACGTGTCTCACGAAAAATCAAAGGTGATGATCGTACACGACTCCACGAGCTTGGAAAGAAGCTTCTTCCTCCTGGTTTCGGTATCATTGTCAGAACCAGTGCCAATGCAGTTTCCGATCAGGAGATCCAGGAAGAAATTGAGAAATTGCAGGATATGTGGAGAGATATTGAGAAACAAACGGCAAGCTCCGATGAGAACACCAAGGTTGTCAGTGGTGAGAAAGTTTCTGAGATCATTCTAGGCAATGCATCCAAAGTTTTCCTTGACAAGATCCGATCAGCTCTGACTACCACATTACCCAATTATCATCATTTCAAGGCATATTCCATGGCAAGTGGTCTAACTGCAGATTTCGCTCAGCAATTCGTTGACCGGATTGCACACACCGAACTTGCAAATGTCCTAGAAGACATGGTCATCGAGCGAGATTATCCCGTAAGTAACCATGTGAAGGCACAGTTTAATTTCATTGATGGAACCTCAGAGGAGACTATCATTGGAAACATTGTCAAGACTGGCAAGACTGTTGTCACCCGTACAACCCTTGGCCGAGACCATGGAGAGACCTCTCCGAACTTCACTGTCAGTGAGAATGACGTGATGGAGACGTACTTCTCCTACGGTAGCTGGACTGTACACTACCGCTACTATTCGGGAGATTCAAATGATCTCATTGGTGAGAAACTGAGGATTATCACTCCCCTTGATTTTGTCTACCGTGGTAGAATCAGGGCATTTGATATGGGAATGACCCTGTACAAGAACGATGATGGCGATACTACCTCAAAGGTCAACAACGCCACCTCAAACATGGTGGAAAGAGGTATGATCTCTGGAAATCTTGATAACAAGCTAGGTGAAGTACTCCGAGTAGCCATGCAAATGTTGAAAACATCGACTGATGCCATCCTTATTCACCTGAGTCAATGACACGCAATACCCAATGCCTGCTCACCATTCTCGGAGAGCATCCCGGTGGTCTGACCACCGCACAGATTCTAGATGAAACCATCAACTATCCAGAGCTCTGTAAATCGTGTAGCAGTGGGTCTGTTATCATCTCAACTGCCAAGGAACTGATGGAAGAAGGTAAAGTGAGCCGCAAAGTGGAAAAAGGAGGATTTGTATGGAGTCTCCAGTAATTTCAACCTACTCACATCCAATTGTGGATCGTGATGGCCCCAGCACCGTCTATCTCACGTTGGTGGAATACTCAAATGCAATACAGGCAGCACTGTATGACAAAGAGCCCAAGCTTGGATCCATGGTCCTGTCCTACAAGGCTGGAGAGTTGGTCCAGAGTCAGACAGTCTTTCAGGGAAAGCACCTGGAGCTGGCCCGATTACTGGGCATGCTACTGTCAAAACGCAAGGACGCAATTATCTATGCCTCGGTCAATATTTCAGAGGATGCTCGGGTTACCCATGAAACGATCCGTATGTTGCTTGAACACATGGACTCAAAGTCGTGATTTTGCAGTTTCAGGATCCCACGGTTTGAACAGATTATGATCTATACCAAAGACATTCAGGACTTTGCCCACCACAAAATTGATGACATCGTCGACTGACTTGGGGTGATAGTAAAACCCAGGAGAGGCAGGTAAGATAGTTGCACCGGCTTCCTGGGCTTGTAGCATGTTTTTGAGGTGTATCCTGTTCAGGGGTGTCTCACGATTTACGAGGACAAGCTTTCTGCCCTCTTTCATCATACAATCTGCAGCCCGGTGTATCAGGTTCTGAGAGAACCCGTTGGCAACTGCAGCCAGTGTCTTCATCGAGCAGGGAACAATAATCATCCCGCTGTTTTTGTGAGTACCTGATGCAATTGAGGCACCGATATTTCTGACATCATGGATGTTGGTTGCCTTATCAAGTATTGACTGGTAATCTCCTCCAACTTCAAGGTCTAGTACTTTTCTTGCACCATCAGAAACAACAAGCTCGACCTCGTGTCCCAGAGATGTCAGGACCTCGATAAGCCGCAAGCCATACTGAGCTCCCGACCCTCCCGACATAGCAACAATCAGGTTCATATTACCACAATCTCAAGGTATGATATATTTGAATGGGTACCTCTAGTTTAGCACCAAATAGACGAGCTTGATGAATTTTTATCTCTCATCAACTATTGATTCTAAATGGGAAGGGACATCTTTAGAAACAAGTTTGTGTGCAATAATCTGTCGTCCATGGTAGAGAAGAATTTAGAACGTGTGGGTACCGGAATCACAGGACTTAACCAGATTCTTGGAGGAGGCTATCCCAAAGAACGAACCATTCTGATTTCAGGACCTGCAGGAGGAGGAAAATCCACATTTGGTATCCAGTTTTTAGTGGCCGGAATCCTGCAAGAAGATGAGCCCGGTATTTATTGCTCGTTTGACGAGTCGCTAGAAAATGTGCGTAATGACGCAGCATCCTATGGATGGGACCTCAAGGCGTTGGAGGATCAGAACCTTCTTGCTATGGTTGATGGATACAGTGAGCGTGCTGGTATCCAGTCAGATGAAAAATTTATCACCAAGCTAGAGGTTGACGAGCTCCTCAATCTGCTTATCAGGTTAATCGACAGTATCGGAGCAGAGCGGGTAGTTATTGACTCGATCACAGCTATTGCCCTTTCACTGGACGATGAGCTGGTCATCAGGAAAGAGATCCTCAAATTATCTGCCGTGATGTCTGCACTCACCTGCACCACCCTTATGGTATCAGAGGCAGTCAATTCCCGGGAGATCTCGCGGTTCGGTGTTGAGGAATTCATGGCCCAGGGTGTTATCGCTCTCAAGTATGAGTTCGGTTCAACCGGTAGGAGAACCATCCAGGTAAGAAAGATGCGTGGTGTCAAGCACTCACTGCGAGAACGACCATTTATCATCTCTGACCACGGTATCGAAGTCTTCCCTGACGAAGAACTGTATGGAATCAAGAATTAGGCTTCCACAAACCACCGTTGAAAAATTATGAGACTCCGATGACACATAGTGTTTCGTACCGATTTATTTTATAATTGTAAATATTGAGTGAGATTGGTAGATTACCATAGGAAATGTAAGAAGTAGGGCCATTAAACGCATTAGCAAGACCATAGTAGTGAATTTTTATGATCAGTTGACGCTCGATTTTGAGCAGAACAAAATCCGTGTGATGCAGATCACCAATGTTCAGAGTAAGCATATGCGAAACAGGATTGCCGGCTACATTACCACTCTTATGAAACAGATCAAAGAGGGTAAAATCCAGACTCTAGAGAGTCTCGAGTAGTCGTAGCAAGGGGTCCAATTTTATAATATCACAGTTTAGAGGCTTGATCTAGTCGCTACGCGCACAGTAGCTATTGTTAAAAAATACCCATTCCTACAGAGAGTATGACTCTTTCCTCAGCAATATCTGGATTTCACAAATTGAGCCAGGAAGAAAAGGTACGCAAAATACAGGAACTGGTTGGCCTCACAGAAGACGAGGTTGCTGGTTTACAGGTTGCAGATGCACCCGTCTCAATTGAGAATATCATAGGTGTGATGACAGTACCTATCGGTCTGGCGACAAATTTCACTATCAATGGCAAGGATCGTTTTGTGACTCTGGCAGTTGAGGAGGCAAGTGTTGTGGCAGCAGCATCACATGCTGCAAAGATTGCCCGTGAGCATGGTGGATTTACCACTTCTACCACAGGCCCCTACATGATTGGTCAGATCCAGTTGCTGGATGTGTTCCAGCCTCATTTTGCCTCTCAGACTATTCATTCAAGCAAGGATAGGCTGATACAGATGGCAAACGAGCAGGATCCCATCCTCGTAAAATTCGGTGGCGGTGCCACAGATATCACCACTCGGGTGATCGAGACTGCTGCAGGTCAGATGCTGATTGTCCACCTCGTGGTTAATTGTCTTGATGCCATGGGTGCCAATGCCGTCAATACCATGGTAGAGGCAATTGCCCCAGAGCTTGAGAAGCTGACAGGTGGAGAGGCACGATTGCGAATTATCTCCAACCTAGCAGACAGGCGATTGGTCAGATCACGTGCTATTTTCGATAAGGATATGCTGGGAGGCTCTGAGATTGTTGAGGCTATCTTCAATGCTTGGGCATTTGCTGATGCGGATCCCTACCGGGCTGCCACTCACAACAAGGGTATCATGAATGCCATCTCTGCGATCACCTTGGCAACTGCCAATGACTGGAGAGCAATCGAGGCCGGAGCACATGCATATGCTGCCAAGGACGGCTACTACAGTTCTCTGACAACCTACGAGATTACTGATGAGGGTCATCTTGCCGGAACAATCGAGCTTCCATTGGCTCTTGGTACCATTGGTGGAGC
>JAEOUB010000386.1 GCA_016839545.1 Candidatus Kariarchaeota archaeon
CAATCTCGTACTCCGCCTATTCATCCTCTCCATAAATTGTCTTCTGGTATACCTTGTAGTACCCCTGGAGGCTCTATTAACTGTGGGAATTACGGGTTCAATTATCTTGTTGGCTCTTCTTCTCCTTCAACTCAGCAAGTACCTTAGATCTGATGACAGACAGGATAATCTGCTAAATTATCTAGCAATGACCCGAAAATACGTCAAAGTAACTACCAGATTCTCTGCCATTGCAATATTAGGACTGGTAGTTGCCACACTTATCATATCTCAAGCTGTCATTCTATCAAATACGTATGAACAAGTGGCACTTGACAATTATCTAGAGGACAGCACAGACACAGGGATAGAGTTCCAAGTATCTGCTCTACCACAGCAACCGTCTGGTTTTGATTGGAATACGAGAGTGACGGAAGAAATCATAGAGATCAATAGACGCTTTGGATTCGAGCTGACGCTGAATGAAATAGAATCAGATTATGCCGTCAGGATTGGATTGAAGAATGCCGGTTTTGAGACTGGACAATTTCAAATGGAATATGATCAGATCATTCCTCGACCTTGGAATAGGGAGACATTCGATTACCTGTCATTGCTTCCCAATTTCAATCTTACAGAGTTTGATCCTGACCAGGAGATCGTGATCTACTCCACTATTACCCGTGAAATCGACATTGATGTATTTGCACCCGATAATAAGATACGCGTACTGGTGGGAGAGGACACGAGGCAGGCAGGTCAAGTCTTTTCGGTCTATAACTGGTCCATGGATTATGTCTATCTTGCACCGCAGGAGGACTATCGATTCCTTATCGAAAACAACCTTCAGGAGGAATTGGGAAGTCTTGTCAATTATATTGCAGGTCCGATAGTTCTGATGAACCCGGAATTAAAATGGGAACGCTATAATGATTTTGTCACCACTCAAATAGAACCTGGAGATACTTTGATAGCTCCAAAGGTCATTGCCAGTACAAGCTACAGTTTTGTTGGTCCGACTCTGAAGAGTGAGTCAATTGCAGCCTTTAATGAGCGTCTCAACCTGTTTGAGGTTGCAGTCACAAACTGGTTGGGTTCAGAATTCACCGGAGTTATCTACGTCACCTCACCACTGTTCCAGGTATTGGATGCTTATCAACAGACTATCTCCATCTCTATATCACTACTGGGACTCTTGGCTATGGGCCCAGTTTTGGCTCTCACCATATATCTGCTGTATTTCTCTGTAAATATGGCAGAACAGCAGAAGGAGAGGTATGTGAAAATTATGCGATTGCGAGGGATATCCACGACTCAACTGAATATGCTGATGCTGACAGAGGTGATCTCGATTGCCATTATCTCATCAGTTGTGGGTATGATCCTGTCTATCCCCAGTGTTCTCCGTCTTGTGGAGTTCACATCAATTGGATTGTCACTAACTGTTGCTGAACTCTTTGCCTACATCCCCACGTCGTGGTTTTGGCGATTACCTCTCATCGGGATGATACTGGCAATAGATCTGAATTTACCAAGTCTTCTTCGGCTGACCCGACAGGATATCCTGGAACCAGCCTCTGAAGCAGACTCAGGTTCAATCAATCTTCGGATAACACTTGACACTATCGCCTTTGTAATTAGTCTACTGGCGTGGTTCGTCATTATAGTTATTCCTCTGGGAGACTCTAGATACAGCCTGATAGTACAAAATTTTGGTCCAATTGCATTTATTCTCTTCTTCCTCTCGTTTCCATCGATTGTCTCTCGTATTTTCGGATTGGTCGTATCTGTGATTTCGGAACCCGCTTTGAGGCGTTCTCGATCGGTGGTCTCTCTGTCAATTCGAAACCTGGAGCGTTACAGCAAGTTTTCCAAGAAGCTTCTGAGCTTTCTGCTCCTTGGACTGATACTTCTCAATCTTGCTCTCATCCTTCCGGGAACCTATCAGAACTGGGGTACAAACCAGATTAACTACTCTGTAGGTGCAGATGCATATATTGGCGGAATTGATGCCGATAACTCATCTCAATGGCGAGAATTCGAACTTCTACCTGAAATCGAGGCGGCTACAGAGATTGCAATGTTTGAATCACAAGATGATGACGTCACTACACAGGTACTTGGGGTCAATACTTCCACGATTGTGGATACAGCATACTGGCGTGATGAGTATGCCAGTAAGAGTCTTGAGCAGATCATTGGCTCTATCCTAATCCAAAACCAGGTTGCAATGCAGCGGGATGTGATGTCCGCTCTTGATCTCGATATAGGAGATAGCTACTACATCATTCGAGGAGGAACTCATGAGCTTGTTCTCAATTCCAATTTTGAGATGTTTCCACGCCTGGTATTTGATCTTCCGAGAGGAGATATCGATGGTAATCGGGCTGTTGATATCGTTCCCATTCTCACGAATATCCAGACGGTAGAGGACATTGATCCCTTCAGGTTCCGAACAGAGACGGGAGCGTATGTCAAGCTTGTAGAGGGTACTGATCTTAACATCCTCGAAGACAAGATCAGGGCACTGTTTGGCGAGACACTGAAAATTACCATAGATGTGGTGGAGGAGCAACTCGAAGATTTCTTCTCTTCTGAGGCCAATCTGATAGTAGAATCTACATTTCTTGTCATGCTGATCCTGAC
>JAEOUB010000387.1 GCA_016839545.1 Candidatus Kariarchaeota archaeon
CCTCTTGTGACACCCTGATCCCAGCCAGAGCCAGAATCTCCAGAATGATCACAACCGGCAGAAAGGCAGGATGGCGGACTATACCATTGAACATGCCATTGTGTTTGGGTGTATCAGCCACGGTTGAGAATCTGCGCACACTTACATATTGATATCTGAG
The DNA here is from genome assembly GCA_016839545.1 of Candidatus Kariarchaeota archaeon. GTDB lineage: Archaea > Asgardarchaeota > Heimdallarchaeia > Heimdallarchaeales > Kariarchaeaceae > Kariarchaeum. Next base: position 161 of record JAEOUB010000387.1, read on the forward strand.
CTATCCCGGACATTTGTGAGATTGCAATGACGAGCAGAAGCTCTTAAGGCACGATGCTGATTCAAAAGATATGCTATCAGGTCTGAAGATCTTGGATTTCTCAAGATTATTACCAGGACCCTTTGCCACCAAAGTGCTGGCTGATCTTGGAGCCAGTGTCACCCGGGTGGTTCATCCCTCTTTGCCTGATATGATGGAGGATTTTGGACCACCACATGGTGACACATCCACTCTAGATTTTGAGTTGAATCATAGAAAAGAGACACTGAAACTCGACCTGAAAGAGGCTGAGGCACAACAAAACATACTGAGAATCATCAGTGATTTTGATGTGGTGATCGAGGGCTTTCGTCCCGGGGTAATGGCGAGGTTTGGATTGGACTACAAGACCCTGAGGGAAATCAATCCTGAGATTATCTACTGCTCCATTACTGGATATGGTCAGGAAAGTACGCGGAGGAGTAAAGCAGGTCATGATATCAATTATGTTGCACTCTCGGGGATCCCGTCCTATTCTGGTACTGAACATCCACCAATTCTCGGGGCACCGATCGCAGATCTTTCTGGATCCATGTATGCAGCAAGTACCATCCTTGCAGCAGTTATTCGAAGGGATAGAACAGGTGTAGGGGCCTACCTTGATGTTCCTATGAGAGATTGTGTTGTGTCACTGGGAATTTTGGAGAATAACACATATCTCAACAGTACAGAACTACCACAGAGACAGACGACCCTGATCAATGGTGGTTCCATCTATGATTACTATCAGACACAGGATGGTCGATACCTTTCCGTGGGGTCACTTGAGCCCAAGTTCAGGAAGCAACTCCTTGATAACCTTGGAATTGCTGAGACCTCTTCTAAACCAGAAATTGCAGAGAAAATCAGGAGTAAACCACTATCCCACTGGGTCCAAGTCTTTGATGATGTCGATGCCTGTGTGGAGGCTGTGTTGACACTTGATGAGGTATTTGACGGGGTGAAAACCGTTGAGAAAGATGGGGTTCGGATGCAGCCCTTTCCTGTAAAAATATTGTAGACGACAACATCAGAGCAGGGTGTGTAACTCACAGCTGTACCGGGTCAGTACAAATACCAACCCTGTAAATACGAGGCTTCCAAGCCCAAGTACAAATGTGGACAATGCAGCAATCGTGACAAACAGGTAGGATATCATTGCTTCATTCCCACCTGCAAACTCGGCTGCCAGGAACATTGACAGGTAGAAGGAGACAAAAACAATCCCAACTACAAATCCGAGAATTCCATTTGCCCACCCCTCCTTGGTAACAGGCATGAGATTGACCACATGGCAAGAGCATTCCTTTCTGGTGTATCTTCCCTCTTCTTCAAAATATGCAGTATGCATCTTGGAGGCTGCCTGGTTACGTGTAAGGTCAAGACTACCCACCTGTCGCACAACGGGGATATCAGGAACCACAGTTCGATGCTGGCTGATAATGTCTGCAGATAGGCCCTGGGTACAGTAGGGACAGAGCGAGCTCTTTTTCAACCAGATCCGCAGGTGGTGTGGGTGAAAATATCGTCCACAGCTCTCACAGTGACTGGTGGAGGATGGCCTGGAAATGGTCTGCACACAGATAACACAAATAGGTACTTCCTGACGAGTCTTCATCATCGGCCATCATATAAGAATCGACCACCTTGGGAATAAGGTCACCCTATCGATTCTATATAGATTGAATTAGTGAGATCATGGCGGTATAGTATACGCTGTACCTCACACATTTCTCTGTTCGATCATGACTTCTGTATAATCAGGGTTCCCCACCGTAAACAGGGTTGTGGGTACTTCTAAGAGATGAAGATTGAAGAAAGACAAGACGAAATCACTCATCAGCTCTATCATTCGGCTCCCTTCAATCGGGCCAAACCAGCCGATATCGTGGAGGAATGGTGAAAATAGTGTGTAATCTGAATAGTCTTGATGGACTGTACCCTCGATGGTAACACTGTATGTAGTATTTTCTGCCTGAAGGAAAGGTACGTCATTCATATTATCATTGGAGTAGTATTCAGAATCGCTGTACATATACATGAACGGCACTGTCAGGTTCAAATCATTGCTATGACCAAATTGGATCCCGTCCATATTAATTCCAGCATCCACCCGTGAGTCAAGCAGAGCAACCTCTCCTGACGTAGCCCCACCCCATGAGAAACCGAATAATCCCAGGGTGGACATATCCAGCTTGCCTACCAGTAATGACGGAATTTCATTTTGTAACTCCAGCTGATCCATTAGATATACCGTGTCATTTGCCCACGTGACCAAACTATTTTGCAACCCACGCCAGTAGATATGATTGTCAAGGTCTGTCAACGCAGCTTTCTTTTCTGGCAGGGTTGAATTGCTCGACATCAATTGATCATATAATGGGTCAAGTTCATCCCACTCAGACTCTGAAAGTTCAGGAAATTCATAACTATACCTCGCAATGTTACCGTCCTCAAAAATTGTCATTGCGGATTCATATGTGTGATTGATGATAAATACAACATAGCCATGAGATGCGAGTAGTTCACACAATATTGTGTTGCCCATGTCAAAACCGGAAAAGCCATGCGAATAAATGAGGACAGGGTATGAGGATTTCTCATCTGATACCGGTACTCCCTGGTAGGCATTGGAATCTATGTCTGCCAAGTGATCCAACGATGTCGGTGGTACTCCCGCATACCCTGCCAATACGCTGGGATATTCCTCCGGCCAATACTTCATAGGTTCCTTTCCTACAATATCTTCCGCATCTGCGGGGTACAATACTTTGATGAGTAATTTCCGGCTATCATTCTCGGGGGTGTATGATTCATCACGTGTATTGTCAATTAACTCAAAACTCGTTGTCCCAACTGCATACTGACCATTTGGATCTGGCAGCTCAAATATGGGAAAAACGTAGAAAGGAACCAGCATCCCGACAATAATAAACAGACCAAAGAGGAGGATGCCAAATATCTTCAACGATCTACGTGGCAAGGAGCTTTTTGCGATCTGTTTTTGCCCACCACTGCCTCGTTTCAGACCAAAATAGATCATGTAAGATAGGCTGATTATTATCAAAATTGCCATTCGTAGAGAGAAGGAATTGATTAACAAATTCATCAGAAGTATGAGACCTAAGATCAGAAGTGAGTATTTCCGAGTGCTTTGTTTCCACTTTTTCTCCTGTGATACGAAAGTCAGGAAAAACTGAAAGCTAACTGCAATAGCTAGCAATATTTCAATGAGCATAATCAAATTGAATTGGATGTCTTTAAATGCGATTTGGTGCATTGGGAGACTATACTCTTACCCTGAACCTCTTTCGTTTTATCGAGTGTTATCTGCAAGTCAACATATTTTTGAGTCGTGAGCTGTAAAATATTGATAGGATGACAACAAAGGGGTTCTACAAGATAGCCTGTATCGGAAATCCCTCGATTGTGAAACGTCTTGCAGAAAAAGGATATCTAGGTCGAGGGTTCCGAGATGAGCATTACCAGAGGTTGGGTATGGATTTCATGACCTATGATCTAGAACTACCGTCGGGTAAAGGAGTCTCACTTCAGGTATTCATTTTTGGGTCCATGAATTTTTCAGTTAATCGCTTCTTCAATGGGGCATTTGGAGGGATAATATTCCTCAATCTCAATGATCCAAAAAAATTTGAAAACTTGATGACCAAAATTGAAAGGATCTGGACTAATAGTTTGCGGGGTATCATCCCAATCATCCTGATGGGCTATTCACAAGGGAGGCTTGAAAGTCTAAATCCAGGGAACGTACTGGCGGAAATCAATTCTCAAATCGAAGAAACTGTGCTGTACATTGATTACTGTCAGATTGATCTTGAGAAGGGTGATGGTATTGAACGTGGGATAGTATCGCTGTCTGAGCGTATCGATACGGCCTTTGAGAAAGGTTTGATCAGTCTGAACTCACAGTCATAAGATAAGTCATTCAATTTTGTGATCTCTTCTCTTCGGCCGCTCTTGACTCGAGTAGCGCTCCTCAATCCAAGGATCGCCTCGCTGATGATAGCAATCTATAATTTAGCGAAGTTATTTGGTCACCAATTAATTTAATGAAAAACTACAAGTAAAGAAGATATTTCATGAATGAAGGTTCGATCACCTTCTTTACTTTTCGTAGAAACTTTGTGAATTTTATTGGATCAGTACGGGATTAGAGATACTTAACTTCTGATCAACTTGACAGAGTATCTCATATTAAACTAACAGCCAAATTACGAGCGTGACAGA
>JAEOUB010000388.1 GCA_016839545.1 Candidatus Kariarchaeota archaeon
GTACATGCAGCCATAAGTTATGAAACAAAAGATCTGCTCATGGCAATCAAAGCATGTGGAGATGGGTCGATGACAATGTACGAACTTGCACTCCAGAGAGCAAATGCACGTAGAGAAGAACTGGTCACAGAAAATACGAGTAGTATCAGTGATATCGCCAATAAGGTGATTTCCACCTATCTACCCCACTTACTTCATTAGAAAATTTAGAAATAACAGAGTCAGCAAGTCAAAATAGTGATTTAAAAAATTACTCACAAAACTATATAAATCTCATATGACAATCACATTTGTGGATGAGATCGATCCAATCTATGACCTCTCACAGAATGAGGCAAGAGTACTTCATTCGCTAGTCAAATGGCCGGAGGAGACCGATCAGGCTATTCATAGCCAGATAAACATGAAAAAATCAACTTTCTCTTCCATCAAAACCCGGCTAAAGGAGCAGGGATACTACGAGAGGTATTATATCCCTAATTTTCCGAAAATTGGATTTGAATTGTTCATGGTTATGTTCGGTGAACTCAACCGGTTTACCTCATTGGAAGAACGGATGAGGATTGCCGGGGATACAATTCAGGGCTTTGTTGAAGATTTTCAGGTTGTATCAGAGTCAAATAAAGCCTTCAATCTCTCAGTCAGCAAGAATTACACAGAATATTCAAGAAACCTTGAGAAATTCTTCCAGATCTATGCAGAGAATAAGTTCCTGAGTAAAGAAGGTATGCACATCAAGGCATTTCCCTTTGCTCTCTCAAGAGTCTACGCATTTCTCGACTATGAATCATTGCTTGCCAAGCTTTTTGGCTTCAAATCTCAACCATACGAGGAACGCAAGATTATTCCAACTGGTGATTGTAGTATTGTCAAACTCACAAAGGCAGAAAGAAAAGTCCTAGTTGGTCTGGTTAAACATCCAGATGAGACAGACACGCTCATTGCAGATGAGGTCGGAGTCTCAAGAAACACAGTGGCAAATGCTAAGAGGAAATTTATCAAGAAGCAAATCTGTTTCCCTCGAGTGGTTCCAAATATCGATAAGTTGGGTTACAAATTAATGGCATTCAACTACAGGAAATTCAATCCCAAGATCTCTCTTGAAGCTAGGACTGAAGCAGTAGAGAAGACCAGAGAACTAATCTCTCCCCACTTCTATCTCTCCAAGAATCTGGATGGTTTTATGATCTCAGCTCACCAAGATTATGAGAGTTACAATTCCACATACGATGATCTCATGCGTTGGTATGCTCGTAAGGAGTATATTCTAGAGGAACCGATCAATTACAACTTTAGCATCGAGGATATGATGGAAATCAAACCTGTAAACTTTCTACCCCTGATTATGAAGATACTTGATTTTGATCCCGATGTTCCACTGATTGACCAGAAATAGTTACACAATACATTTGCCGAGTGCCGATGCAATTAGACCGACAGCTAGTTTTGCGGTTCGATTTCTCTCATCAAGAGTTGGATTGACCTCAACCATCTCAAATGAACTGAGTTTTCCTGATTCATGGACCTCTTCCATGAGATAGTGAGCCTCACGGTATGTCAAACCCCCAGTCACCCGTGTTCCAGTACCAGGAGCTTCTGAGGGGTCGAGGGAGTCAATGTCAAAAGAGACATGCAGATGATCAACTGACTTACTCGCTCTTTCAATTGCACGAGATGCGGCCTCAGAAATGCCTAGTGCATCAATGTCTCTCATTGTAAAAATCTCAACATTTGAATCTTTGAGATTGAGAATTTCCATTGGATCCAGATCCCTGGCACCAAAAAGGACAGAATGTTCCTCCAGTGCAGTAGGCGACGGTCCGATCTGCGTCAATTTTTCAGATCCCCGACCTAGAATTGTGGCAAAAGGCATTCCATGAATATTGCCAGATGGTGTGGACTCCGGAGTATTGAAGTCACCATGTGCATCAATCCACAGTATCCCTGTTTTCCCTTCATGTAACTCCATCATACCCGCCAAAGTTCCAATAGATATAGAATGGTCTCCACCAATTACAAGTGGAAAATCTCCCTGTGATACAACTGATTTTACCATATCCCGAAGTGAATAACAGGTATCCATTATGAGATCTAGATACCGTAGCTTGGGATTGATCTCTTCATAGTCGTGTTCAGCAGGGTCATGACAACGAATATTCCCATAATCTCTGACTGTGTATCCCAGATCATTCAGTTTCTCGTGAAGGCCAGCAATCCGGATGGCAGATGCTCCCATATCCACACCCCGTCGAGAAGCACCCAAATCTTGCGGTACTCCTATTATTCCCACTGTCTCAAATGATCGCATATTCTCTGACAAGGTTGAATTTACTTAAAATTACCTTTGATAGTAGAAGTAATAAAAATGGAGCAGGTGCAGGGATTTGCACCCTGGTCCACGGCTTTGCAGGCCGCTGCATAGCTACTCTGCCACACCTGCTTCTGATACTCGGCGTACAAAACACCGGAAGGGACAAGTTGTCCTTACCAATGACTCTCTCAAAGTCATTTAATAATTGCGATAGTCTCCTGTCTATCATGGTTGAAATATTACAAGCTAAATACTCATTACTGCAGTTCTGTGATTTTTGCCTTGATCTCCTCAATTCCAAATGGTTTCTGCAAATAGGTGATATGATCATGTGTGTTGATGAGTTCGTTCAGTTCTCGGATTGAATTGAACCCCGAGATAAAGATGATAGGCAGTTCTGGGGTCTCGTTGAGGACATTTTTGGCCAGGATGTATCCATTCATTTGAGGCATAATCACGTCAGTGATGAGGATATTTATTCCAAACTTGAGGCTCTGAAGCACCTCAAGTGCTTCCTTTCCTGAACTGGCGGTGTGTACCGTATGACCATCATTGGATAGCATGATCTTGAGGCTTTGTAGGATCGAAGCTTCATCGTCAACTATCATGATTATACTCATTCTGGTCAAGTCACATGTAATCACTTGTTGACTAAAAAATCTATTTATTACCAGTTCAGGTGTACCGTGCTCGGTTGTAATCATCACTGTAGGTGGAGCAATTTATCAACAGGTTTGCATTCCTTTCTTATATCAACCTCAGGTGGGAATGGTGTGCCAATTTTGGAATTCAGTGTCGAAATAGATCCTAGACCAAAAAAACGTCCTAAAGTCTATCGATGGTCAACTGTTAATCCATCTGAGAAAGACGAGAAACTCCTTGGCAAAGCAATCAAATCTCATCCGAACTGTCCATCACAACCTTTTGCCGGACAGATACGCGTCGAGTTCAAATTTTACAAAAACCCACCCAAAGCCACTCCCAACTGGAAATTGCCGTATATGGAATCAGGACATATCAGACCTAACAAATCACCTGATTTAGACAATTATGTCAAATTGGCACTAGATGCACTAAATGGAATTCTCTGGGAAGATGACCGATATATCATCGAAATGCATACCGGCAAATATTATACAATTGGTGAACCTAGAATAGAAATCAAGATGGAGCAGGTGGATGAACCGAAATATCGGAGCGATATTGACAAGACTCTGGATGACTACAAGAATCAGTCTCTGGATACATTCTTTGACCTCAGCGAGCCCGGTTCATAACATTTCCAACAAAGTGAACATATGTTCTTCATCCTCACAAATAATTGTCTGATTGTGTAGCTTTTTGTCTTCGGTTTGATGAAATGTTTGAACCTAGCCGGAGTCTTTATTTACAAATTTACTACATTAATTATAGTAATATGGATGTTGGAGAGATAAACCTAGATACGCTTGATATGAACCTTTTACGAGAACTTCGTAGGGATTCACGTCAGTCTGTCCGACAGTTAGCGAAGGCTCTGGGAGAGTCTCCAAGTACTGTTTACAATAGAGTTAAGCGTCTTGAAAAGAATGAGATCATCCGAAAATTCACCATTTCATTCTCATATGATCACCTAAATCTTTCAACACTGGCCTTTATCTTCGTTGGTCTCAAACCACCAGCACCTGGTGATGAGTTGGACATTCGTGCTATGGCTCGAGATATTGCCAAGATAACCAATGTCTGTGAAGTCCATCTCATATCAGGTGAGTTTGATCTCCTTGTGAAGGTTAGGTCTCAATCCCTAAAAACTGTGGGACAGTTCGTCATTGATGAACTGCGTAGCAAGCCCTACGTTCACAAGACCTCAACGAATGCCTGTTTTGAGACAATTCTTGAAGAGTGCGAGACCAATGTTGATTAAAATTCTATTATAGACGGAATTGTACAATTATTTCCCTGCTAATGGTTTTAAATATTAGCGTGTTTCATTGATCTTGGAGATGTCAGATTTCAAAGGAGACGACGTGAGGGATGACCACAATCTTACTCCTGAAGATCTAGAGATGCTCCGTAATCTCTTTGGAATAGAGAAAGAGGAACACAGTCAACGTTTAAAC
>JAEOUB010000389.1 GCA_016839545.1 Candidatus Kariarchaeota archaeon
GAAGAAACGGACGAAAATTATTGATTCAGCGTTAGAAGTGTTCACAAATGCATTCATCAAGGTGGTTCCGAAAGATGTTGCAGATTCAGGGTATCTTCGTCCAACATTTAATCAGCTCATCCAAGATATACGGCATTCAATTATTGATCAATCCTTCGGATCGAATTACATTTCCTCTGTGGAAGCCGAAATTCAGAGTCAAAATCAACCTGATTATGGTGTCTTTTCAATGAGTCGGACAATCTTCTCACTTGTTTTTGCATTTTCCAGCCTTCGACTCATTTACTACATCGGAAGCACTCTACTTATCCCAGAGGACGGCAGTCTGCTTCTATTACTTCCTGCATTGCTGTATGGCAGCTCGATATTTATCGGGCCGGTTCTTCATCAAATATTTCCCATAACAGAACGCAGAAACTTTCTTCTTAGTCTTGCGATATTTTTTATGATCCAACTAACAACAGGACCTTTGATAACAGCTGTGTTAATTTGGTCGTTTGCATTATCAAGCTGGAATCACTTGCATACTATTTGGAATTCTGTCTTTCCTCGATTATCTAGACAACGCCGAGTACATATTCTCATTCTTTCTCTTATCATGGATATGGGCCTGCGTGCCTATAATCTGGGAACAGATCTTTCAGTCTCTGCCAATACCAATCCCATATTCATCATTATTGCCGTAACCATCCTGTTGACATTTCTGGCAGGTTTTAGGGATAACTCATTCGATTATCCCAAAGAGTTCGCGATGGGCACAAAAATCTCGTTTTATGTTCTTGCCATTCTAATCCCAATAAATGTGAGATTCACCCAAAACATTTCTCAATTACTGATGTTCATAGATCAGCCAAACATTTTGACATATCTGAGTTTTGGCTTTGTCTTTCTTACAATCTTGGCTTTGAGTCTCCAGAGCAAGTTCCTTGCCTGGATTCGTCAGCATCGAAGCATCCTTATCGGTTTTTATTTCCTACCCTCAGTTCTCATCGTCAGTCTCCATTTCCAATCATACTTGAGTCTACCATTGATCCTTCTAACGCCACTTAGCTACGCATTTATGGTCTCATTCTCTGATGAAGAGATGCCCACCAAAAGGGTACATGATTTTGTTAAGAAGAATTGGAGTTTTCTCATGATCGCAGTTCCCAGCATCATGTTTCTTGTAATCATTTTCACATATTATGGGTTCAGTATGCTTTACATCATCCCACTCACGCTGATTATTGCAGCAGTTAACCTGTTTACAGTATATATGGATGCAACCCCACGGAGACTTGCAAATAAATCATCCTACTCTATGATTATCTGCTTTCTGTTTTTGAGTAGTCTGCTTATGCCATTTACAGTTCCTCTTGACATAGAGGATCACGACCTCAGATTTGGAGTCATGTCATATAATGTACAATACGGTATTAACGCAAATAATGAGTATGACCCTGTGGCAATTTCAGAATTTATCTCCCACAGTGGAGTTGATGTAGTTGGTCTTCAGGAAGTGACACGAAATAGTATTATCAATGGAAATGGCGATCTTCTCTTACAATTTATCCAAGGGTTAAAGCTTCACGGTTTCGACTATTATGTGTTCATGGAGGGTTCTTCAGAAGTCTTCACCAATGTCATCTTCTCTCGCCATCCAATCATCCAATCCTCATCAATTCACTTTTGGAATAATGAGATCTTCCAAAAAGGGATGATCACCGCCAGGATCCAGGTTGGTGAGAATATCATCAATATTGGGAACACTCATCTCACACATGTCTACTCAGGAACAGGGAACACTACCCGTCGATTACAAACAGAACAAGTCCTTGATTATTTTGATATGACAGAACCGTCAATTCTCCTTGGAGATTTTAATGTGGAGCCGGATGATACTGATATTCAATTGATCAAGGAAAGGTTTTCAGATGGTTACCAGGGTACCCGGGGCACCTGGCCCTCACTCGATCCGGTGATGAGAATTGATTATGTGTTCCATAGTGGCATCACACCGACACAGGTTGAAGTAATTGATGTCTCTTACTCTGATCACCTACCAGTAATTGCGTGGTTTGATCTCTGAATTTCTTGTTCAAAATCAGATTATCTTGCAGAATCAGTTTTCTGTCACGGGTTACAAGTCGCAACAGGTTGAGATTGTGAGCAATTCTAAGAGTGCCAAGGAATGGTACAGGTTGGATAATGCAGCAATTATTTTCTCATTGATCACCTCTCCCTCCATACCCAGTGTTTTCCGTGTTTCAGTTACAATGCAAGACCGGGTGCACCTTGGGAATATCACAAAGGCATTGCATTCAATTCTACCCCGATTTCCCTATTTCCGTGTAAGTCTCAAGAAGGGTATTTTCTGGTATTATCTAGAGGAGAATCTTGAGTTACCTGAGATTTCAGCTGAAGCAGGAGATCCCTGCCAGTATATCCCTGTCTACACAGGTTGTCTTCCCTTCAGGCTTATCATCTACTACAACAGAATTATGATAGAGTTCAACCATGCACTAACTGATGGGGCAGGATCTACAATTTTCATGAATTCTCTTGTATCGGAGTATCTTGAACTGCAAGGTAAATCAATCGAGGAGTTTGATGGTCGATTTCTACCAGATACTCCTGTAGATTTCGAGGAGTACGAGGATGCATTCAAGAGACACTACAATCCTGAGGTACCCAAAATCCCCACATATTCCTCGGCATTTCAACTTCCATTTCCTCCCAATACCGAGGGAAAATATTACATCACAACTGCGATTATCAATGTGGACGATCTCAAACAGGTCACTCATACACATAATCTAACGATCACAGAATTTCTGGTGTCCATTTATCTCTACACGTTGCAGGAGATTTACTATCAGTTACCCTCAAAGTATCAGGATAGCAAGCCGATAAGGGTCTCTATCCCGGTAAATCTGAGAAATCTTCTGCCAAGTAGGACCCTGAGAAATTTCAGTCTGCATGTGATGGTGGGCCTTGATCCCCGGATGGGAGTCTACAGCCTGGAGGAGATCTTTCACAAGGTCCATCACTCCATGCAATCAGAGCTGACTGAGAAGTTCATACTCACACAGATCAAACGAAATGTTGGAGGAGAGATGAATCCCATGATGAGGATAACCCCTCGAATTTTGAAGGATATCTTTGGGACATTTGTCTACCAACGATATGGAGAACGACAGTTCACTGGATCATTGACCAATCCTGGGCTGATAAATCTTCCAGATTCTCTTTCACAGGAGATTGATCGCTATGAATTCTATCCCAGCCCCAACAGAATCCGCAAGGTCAGTATAGCAATGAGTGGATACAATGGAAAGATCTATCTGAATGTGGGTAGGGTCTGTGATGAAAACTACGTTGAGCGTATTTTCTTCACCAAACTCACAGAGATGGGCATTCCTGTCCGTATAGAGACCAATTACAGCTGAGGCAATTTACCGAGCGACCACCTCAAATCTTAACTTTGTAGTTTTCTGAAGTCATCTAGATGTCACAAATCTGCCCCCGGTGTCAGGTGGAGCTTGAGTCCACTGTTACAGCCTGTCCTCTGTGCCGTACCCCGGTAGATGTGCCTGCGGGTGAAACTGTTCCGAGCAAATATCCACAGGATGACCTCACGCGTGACGATACCCAGAAAAAATCAGGGAAACAGCAGCGATTTGAGATATTCGAACTGGTAACAGTCTTTGGGATTGGCTTTGTTGTTATTATCTTCCTGACAGATTTTCTGTTAAGTGGTGGTGTATCCTGGTCGAGGTTTCCTATCCTTGCTATTCTTGCCATCTGGGGTACTTTGAGTACCTCACTTCTACTCTATCCTCGCTACGTGGTGATGGGTGTTGCAGAGATTTCCCTCCTGCTGGCTTTCTTGATGTTGCTGGACTATTCTATCAATGGGCAATTGACATGGTTTCTTGATCTTGCCATCTGGATACTTCTGTATTCCTCACTGGTGATGGCCATTCTCATCTATGCCAGCACTTCAACCAAGATCAAGGGTCCCAATGTTGTGGGGTATTTTCTTCTTGCCTCTGCAGTTCTGCTGGCAGGACTGGATCTGATTATCACTGGCAATGTTCTGTCGACAACCAGCCTCACCTGGTCAAAGTATGCCATTGTCCCGCTGACAATTCTAGCTCTACTGATGCTGTATTACCATTTTCGATTTTTCAGACATTCTTGGTACCGTGATCAGATCAGGGCCAAGATTGTGTTTTGATTGAGTTGACTTTCTTTTGTTATGTTGAGCTACGATTTGCGGTTCTTCAAGGTAACAATTGCAAAGGATACAATCAGACCAAGGGCCAATACTCCGGCCGTATAGGGTAAGGACAGTGTGTTGGACTTGTAGGAGTCTACCACTCTGACATTGTCAAATCCGGTGCCCGCACTTCCGTACAGTGCAAATATCTTGCCGAACCTATCAGGTAATTTGGTGCTAAAATTCACCACGTTATCGTCATTTATGTAGAGACTAAATATGTCCCCTTCTCTCTCCACCTTGAATGAGTTCCAGTCATCCTTCCAGTCTTCATACTTGTACTGATGATGCCACACGAGGTCTGTAAGCTCGCCATCGAGCGTAACGAATTGGACATAATTCTCAGCAGGTACCATCACCACTGCCATTCCATAGATATCGAAATGTCCGTGGATTATATCTCCATCATCTCCCATGCTCAGCACAATGGAGTTATCTGCAAACAGAACTACGCCTATTGCAAATTCAGGATTGTCATAATTGAAGTCTAAACTCCAGCTTCCGAACTCGGTCGTGCTCTGGTGCTCCATCCAGGTGAAGTCATGATCAAGACCATCTTCATAATCTGCGGACACATTCCCTCCCACGGAGAGGTAATCGTCATGTACCAACGCATCACCAGGCCACACGCAAATCTGATCGTAGTCAACCTCCGACATGTGCCTCTCTCCCGAGATTCTCCAGTCAGATATGTCATCATCATTGAAATTGTCACTCCATTCAACAGCAGCTACCGCAGGGGTACTAGACAGTAAAATGAAGATAACAAAAACAATTAGGGTATTTACTTTGAATTTCAACGAATTCATGACCGTATATTTGTTAATATATTATTTAAAGTTTATTTTTAATGTCGCGTAAATTCCTTTCAGAATGTATAATTTGCCTATTATAAAATATTACTATACTTTTTTTCCCTTATTTTTTGGACAGAATTCAACACTTTGATCACTTTTCGCAGTACACTGCCAAATATTTCGTTCAATTCCTATCACCGCCCGGTAGAGGACCTCCAAACGAATTATTTTTTGGTCTCTGACAATAAGACATATATCAAAAATTGACATATACATGTGTCAAAAACTGACATATTTATATATATCAAAAACTGATATATCATAGAAATCAGTGATATCATTATCTGGATATCACCGTTTCTGGAGGCCGATTATGTCCAATACAGAAACAACTCAGAAAAAAACAGAAGATGCAGAAACCCGCCGGTTTGCAGTGAGCGGAATGACATGTGCTGCCTGCGTCAATACAATCGAATCCTACGTCGGTTCCATGGATGGGGTGGCCAAAATCTCAGTCAACCTTCTGTCAGAGAAGGCCGAGATCCAGGTCAATCCAGCAATATCTGACGACGAAATCCTTGAATGGCTCGATGATGTCGGTTTTGGCGGTGAAAAATTAGAAGAGTCGCAGGTCGGTGAAGTCAACCTGGATATTGACGGCATGACTTGC
>JAEOUB010000390.1 GCA_016839545.1 Candidatus Kariarchaeota archaeon
CCAGCAGCTTAGAGATGAGGGAGAGAAATGGTGTGTTCTGCAGCTGTTTCCCGGTGGAAGTGATCCCCCGGTGGCACGACCTATCACTGAGGTCACTGATGGAGATACCAACTACATGTCAGAGTTTGAATTTATTGCCTGTTTTGCCACTGAGCAGGAGGCTCTCTCCCGCTTGGCAGAACTGAGATGACTCTCACCAACGACTTAATAACAGTACAAGCTCAGTTTGGTATAACATGATCCGTACTCCCAATATTCCGCAACCGGAACCCAAGGAATTTGATCCCAAAACGTTTGAGGAGGAGAAGGAGTGGCTGTCACGGGTCAAATCAGGCAAGATCACTGTCACCAAGACTGACGGGGGCTACCTGCTGGTATTGACCACTGCAATGATTGTCGCAATTGTCATTGGTGGGTCAATCGGTGCTCTAATCACGATTTTTACCCGATCCTATACCACAGTGGCCATCTCCATGCTTATCACTTTCGTCGGTGCTGTCTACTTTCTCAAACGGGACTATGCCAGTGTGGAACTAGATCCTGAGCGTGGCCAGTTCCTCTACGACGGTACAGTCAATTTTGGTGGGGAACCCCGATCTACGAGATACCGTGGTCCTTACCAGGTGGTGGAGGGAGTGTATCTCGTTCGTCTGCGTCGTTTTCGTATCTTTACATCCAAACCCTATATCCGGCTGGTGACCCGCAGTGGCTATCTGAGAGTTAATTTCAAGCCTGATACTGATGCAGAATTCCTTGCCATCCTTGAATCCATGGACCTGGCAGATGTGTCCGAGATGCAGCAAGCTCTGAAGGAAGATCCTATACGTGTAGAATCGGGCTATTTTCTCTACTATGAGAAACGCTTTGACCGCACTGAATTCTTTGCCAATCTCAAAAAAGAGAGAGAGGAGGAGCGTGCCAGACAGGAAGAAGAGGCAAAGAGACGGCGTCAGGAACTGCTTGAAAAAAGCAAGAAGACCAAGGAAGAATAAGATACAATACATTTCAAAAATATTTCAAAAAAATTTCAAGAATATTTCAAGAATCTCAAGAAGTTCAAAAAAAATTCAAGAATATTTCAAGAATCTCAAGAAGTTCAAAAAAAACTCGAAAAAAAAAAGAAGGTTACAAACCCCTCACTTGGTCTCTCGGACCCCTACCATTCGTTCCGGGGCTTTCACCCGGAACTTAGGGGAGGATAACACTATTGCGTGGCTGTACTCTTGAGCATACAATACAGCCCTGATGTGATTAATGCCCAGACGTTCCTGCGCATTGTCAAGGGGTTTAGCCCCTGCCGATCTTATCATATGGATAACGAGTTTGATCGGAAATTACACCAAACGCATTACTGTTCGGTATTGCAACCTTCTGAGAGAAATAGCGTCTCTGTGCTATTTAAATTCTTTGTACGATGACAACCCATATAATATAAAAAATATATGATTTCCACTTTTCTAGATTATACGGATTTTTGCATCTCGAATGTCCCTGCTTTGAGGTACTCTCCTACTCGTGAGTCCAGGATATCGAGGACCTCGTTGATCAGAGTATCATCTGCAGTGATACCAGCAGTGGCTTTCTCTCCCCCACCATCAATATCTAGATCCCGGGCAACCACGGTGGCAAGCTCTCCAAGGTGAATATCCTGGTCATGTTGTCTCCGCAGCACAAAGTAGGCAAAGCCATTACGTCTGGAGATTGCCACACCTACAGGTGCTCCAGTAGTGGTGGCTGTAACAAAGGCATTGTGACCCATGGATGCCACAGGACATTCCATCAGCACTCCCAGGTTACCCATCCGCTCTGCATGTTCCTGGATGAAATTGATAGCCACATCTACCTCCCTACTGGACTCACGTGCTGCCTCCACCACTTCAAAAATCTCTGAAGGCAGGATACCAACTGATAGCTTGTCAGATATCGTTCTCTTCAGCTCATCGTCCTGAATGATACGCGATGCCTGTTTGAGCAGGAACGCCTGGTAGTAGATACTGGTCTCATCATAGGTACTGACAACCTGCTTTAACAGGTCACATTCCTTGGCATAGTCAGCAATTGCACCGAATGCCGCAAGCATCGCAGCCTTGCGGTTTTTGACCACCAGGTTCTCGGCATCTCCGTACAGAGTATGAAACGTCATAACTGAGGAGCTGCATTTCTCATGGCGGACGTAATGATCCACATACTGGTGGATATCAACCTCTTCCACTCCAGATTGCTTGATCTCCCACGGTAGCAGATGATTGTCAATGAAATAGATCTCGTATTTCTCTTTCACCTTTTTCAGTCGGTCGAGAACGAATTCCTGAGATTTCGGATTGATCGCAATATCTAGGATAAAGAGGTAATCAATACTTTTTGTCCACCTCTCCACTTCCTTGATGACCTTGTGGAGAGTGGATGCCTTGGAGAAAAGTACCAGGGCACCTGGAAATTTAGTCTTGATAATCGCAGAGGAGCAGATACCATCAGCATCTCCATGTGCGACAATTGCAACATTGGACCGCACAAAATCCGGGGGGAGTGTTGACATCAATGAAACTAGAACTTGGCAGGGAAAAAGGATTGTGGCGAATCAGTGGATATACCTGTAATCTGAACTATTCTTTGTCAAGATATTCCCGAATTTTATCTACCGGGACCTCGTAATCGTACTCTGAGTAGCAGTGCCTGTATCCCAGTTCTGTATTGATCCTGAGCATGTGCTCGTTGGAATTGGCATTGCCGGTCATCCAGTACCGGGCATCCAACCGGGGATCTGACAGTAGCTTGTCCAGCATGGCATACTTCAGAGCTCTCCCCAGTCCGTTACCCCGGTGCTTCCGGTCCACTCCCGTATCTCCCTGGTCAACAAGGTCTGACTCGCTTTTGTAGACAAACACCTCTGTCAGTCCAGCAGGTTCATTTGTGTCATTGAGTGCCACAACCGTCCACGTCATGCCACCCAGCTCTTTGACATTTGTGTACAGTGCATTGAGTATCTCCTCATTCATAGGTTCCTCTTCCCATGAGGCATCTTCTGAGGGCATATCATTGAGAACCCTGCCCACCATTGAAACATACTGCTCAAAGTTCATAGGTACCCCCTCAAAATTACCATCCTCTGCATGATACAACCTATATCCCTTGGCTGCTGCCTCCTCTTCCAATTGACGGGCGGTAGTTCTAATCTCATCTGCATCGAAGGTGCTGATATCTGAGATATTGATACGTTCATGGTATACTGGTTGAAGCCCTTTTTGTCCGTAGATGGTTGCCATCACATGAGGCTCTCTGTCCACATTTTGCAGGTACCACATGCTCACAATCTTGATTTCTTCTGGAATAATAGACATGGTAAAGTGTAGTGCCTCCTTTGCAAAACCTTTCCCACGGTACTCAGGCAAGATGTAGACATCAAATCCAAGCTGCTCACGGTCTGAAATGAGATGATATCTAAGCCCCAATAGTCCTATATCGACCTCATTCTCTCTCAGGAGATAGTGATCCCTTCTGTACGTAGGTCGAGGCGATGCAGTCTCACGCAGGATAAAGAACTCCTGTGAGAGCGGAGCATGTTCTTTAATCTCCTTGTCTTTGAGATGCAAGAGCTCTGCTACTTTGATAAGAAGTGGATCGTTGGGTGATTTTGATGTGACTGCAATAATTTCCATAGCCGAATTTCTAGGTACGTGGATAAGAACCCTCGTATTCCTTTCTCTCAATCATTTTGAAATGAGATCGCATCTCACCGGGATAGTTGGTCAGTATTCCGGTCAATCCCTGCGCTGTGAAATACTCCCATTCCTGCGGTGTATCGCCCCAGTAAACAAAGGTCTCAATCCCATATTCAGCCAATCTCTCATATTCTGCGGCTCTGAAATTTTCACTTCGTATCTGGACAAGGTCTAAACCATGTGTGTCAATGAGAGAGAACAACTCTGCAGGGCTGCGCTGTTTCTGCATCAAACCAACTTTGAGACCAGTATGCTCTCGGAACCACTGTAGGGTCTCAATATTCCTGACTGAGATGTACCCTTTTCCAATCCCTTTACTCTGTTCTATGATATCGAGAACCCTAGAGGCGAGTAGTTCCCATGTCTCCCTGCTCTTTATCTCCACAACCATACTATGCCCTCGAGTACAGTAGAGTGCCTCTGCAAGAGTTGGTATCCGAAGACCTCTGAACCCCGTTCCCTTCCAGAGCCCGACATCAAATTTCATCAACTGATCCAGGCTGTACGAGGAGATGGCTTCTTTCTTGGCCAATACTCTCTCAAGAGTACGGTCATGAAAGAGTACCACCTCTTCATCTGCAGTCAGCTGTACATCAATCTCGACCATATCGGCCTGCTCATCGATTGCCCTCTGTATTGCTACCAATGTATTCTCGGGAGTATGACCTGAGGAGCCCCTGTGTGCTACGATCTTGGGTCTAATGTGAGCCACCCGGAATACTTACCAGCGGATAGATCTGCATCAAACAGGGCATCTCATACTCGATGGTGGCCAAGTTTGCCCTGGTCATCTGTTGGATCACAGGTGCTTTTCTTCTGAAGGTCATACTGTCCCGTATCTCTCTGAAATACGTGAATTTCATTGCTTCCTCTCCTGAGATTTTTACAGTGAAGGAGGCGATTCCCTCCCTATTCAGTTTGATCTGGACTTTCTCAAGAGGTCGCTTGAATTCATAGCCCCCTCCATGTGGTGTGAAATTCAG
>JAEOUB010000391.1 GCA_016839545.1 Candidatus Kariarchaeota archaeon
ACGGCCATTACAGTATACATCCTGGCTTCAGCCTCATTCCAGACTAGAGACCTTTCCGAATAGAAGACCTCATCATCAACTTCATGTTCCTTTCTTGGAAGACAATGGAGAAAAACCCATTCATCAGCTGCATGCTCTAGCATTTTATGGGTGACCTGGTAACCTGCAAACGCCTTCACACGTGCTTGATACTCTTCATCCTGTCCCATTGAGATCCAAGTATCAGTAACAATCACATGAGCTCCCTTAACTGCTTCCAACGGGTCTGACGTAAGTACAAATTCTGTTCCATTTTCCTCTGCATCTTTTCTCGCAATTGTTGTAACATCTTCTAAAGGTGTATAACCATTTGGAGTGGCAATTCTAAGGTTCATTCCCATTTTTCCGGCAGCCACCATGATACTGTGAAGGACGTTGTTTCCATCTCCAACCCACGCCAGTGTCAATCCGTCGAGGGACCCGAAATGTTCACGAATTGTCATGAAATCTGCCAATATCTGGAGAGGATGATATTTATCTGATAATAAGTTGATAACGGGAACTGATCCTTCTGCGGCAAGTTCTTCAATTGTATCATGACCGAATACTCTAGCCATGATCAGATCGTTAAATCTGCTAAGAACCTTTGCTGTGTCCTTCAGAGACTCATTTTTTCCGAGTTGAATGTCATCCATACCAAGGAAAAGAGCATGTCCACCCAAGTATGCAATCCCAGTTTCGGTTGAGACTCTCGTACGAGTTGATCTCTTTTGGAAGATCATTGATGCAGAGTATCCATCCATGGGTGTGTATTTTTCCTTGCTTGCCATTTTCTCTTTTAACTCATCAGAGAGATCCAGTAATTGGGTAATTTCCTCAGCTGAATAATCAGCGAGTGTTAGCAGGCTTTTTCCTTTCATTAATATCAATTATGATAATCCGAGTTTAAATCTATTGGAGGATGACAGGTCTGCTAGGTGGAATACTCCGTATCATCAAGAACTGCTACTTGTTATGTTAATTATTACTATTTTTCTTTGAAGAGAGAACTAGAATAACAGACAGGTCGAAGTCCATTTTCTGCAACCTCAAGGAAAGAGAGTCCATAGAACATTCCTGATGAGATGAATTCATTTGTACTCACGGTTCAATTGTTAGAAATCCTGTATGTTAATCAGATGTCTGAACTGTATCTTAGAATTTAAAAGGAAAAGGGAGGAACGAACCATAGTTAGAATACCCTACTGTAGATGTCCCAAGTAATTGGTATAATCGATAAATAGGGTAAATGGAGGCAATATATATGTCGTTATCTGGTCAACCCGTAATAATTTTGAGAGAAAATTCTGAAAGAACAAAAGGTCGTGAGGCACAGAGAAACAATATCACGGCTTCTAGTGCTATTGCTGAGGCAGTACGATCAACCTTAGGTCCAAGAGGAATGGACAAGATGCTAGTTGACAGCCTTGGTGATGTTGTTATAACTAATGATGGTGCTACAATCCTGGAAGAGCTGGATGTTGAACATCCTGCTGCCAAACTTGTTATCCAGGTTGCAAAATCACAGGATAAAGCAGTAGGAGACGGAACCACAACCGCTGTTGTGATTGCTGGAGAACTCCTCAAACGTGGTGATGAACTGATTGAGAAAAAGGTTCATGGGACACGAATTGTTGCCGGTTACAAGCTTGCAGCGAGGAAAGCGAATGAATTGCTCGAGGAAATTGCAATCGAAGTTGGTCCCGAAGACAGAGAGATGCTGATCAAGATCGCAAATACAGCTCTGAATTCCAAGGCTGTGCACACTGCAAAAAATACGATTGCTGAACTTGCAGTTGATGCAGTTATGGCTATTGCCGAGGAAGGTGAGAATGGATGGTCTGCCAATCTTGACAATATTAAGATCATTCAAAAGAGTGGTAAATCTCTCAGTAACAGTCACCTGATTGCTGGAGTTATTATTGACAAAGATGTTCTCCATTCTGGAATGCCCAAGACGGTTGAGAATGCCAAAATTGCACTTGTCAATGCCAACATCGAGGTAGAAAAAACTGAATTTGACGCTGAGATAAGGATCTCAAACGCTGATGACATTCAGGCTTTTCTTGATCAAGAGGAAAATATGATCCGTGAAATGGTTGAGAAAATCAAAGTTTCAGGTGCTAACGTTGTGATCTGTCAGAAAGGCATTGATGACATGGCACAACATTTCATGGCAAAAGAAGGCATCATGGCTGTACGAAGAGTAAAGAAATCGGATATAGAGAAAATTGCTATGGCTACAGGTGGTAGAATAGTAAGTTCACTTTCCGAACTCGATGCTGATTATCTTGGTGAGGCTGGTAAAGTATACGAGAAAAAACTCGGTGAAGATACCTACATATATGTCTCAGAAGCCCCCAATCCAAAATCTGTCACAGTGATTCTGAGAGGTGCCTCAAAGTACGTAACTGATGAGGCAGAGAGAGCTTTTACAGATGCAATATCTGTAGTCAGAAATGTTATTGAAGACGGTCAAATGATCCCCGGTGGTGGATATCCCGAAATCTTTCTGAGTAAGAAACTTCACGAATTTGCAGACACACTTACTGGAAAAGAAGTACTTGCTGTGAGAGCCTTTGCAGAAGCACTTGAGGTTATTCCCACAACTCTTGCTGAAAACGCTGGACTTGATCCTCTGGACATTGTTGCAGAGCTGAAAGCAGCAAAGAAGAAGAATATTGGCCTTGACCTTTCACAGCACAATATTGGTGTTCTCGGAAAACCTGGTGATATGGTATCCCTTGGTATCTTAGAGCCTATTCGAGTTAAGAGACAAGCTCTCAAATCTGCATCTGAGGCAGCAGAACTGATCCTCAGAATCGATGACGTCATTGCTGTAAAAGGCGGTGGAGATGATATGGGTGGGATGCCTCCTGGCGGTATGCCTGGTGGAATGCCTCCTGGTATGGGCGGAATGCCCGGAATGATGTAATAACGTCTATTCACTCATCGTCTGAAACTTCATCATCAATTTCATCGTTTGAAACTTTCTTTGATTTCTCAGGAATCTCTATATCATCTTCAGGATAGTTGAATTCTTTTGGCGCATAACTGTATGCTGCTGCAAAGAGTGCAAAGAAAACTAGTCCTGAAATAACTACAACAATTGTCTGTATCCATGCAGTCAACGTCGTGTAGTCCCGTAGATACGAAATAATGATATTTATTACTGAAAATGCCAGAACCATGATGATCCCAGATCCAACTCCACCTTCTGCAGGCATATCACGAACACGACGCAAGATAAGCTCGATAAATCCAAGTGTTGCTGCAATATAGTTGATAACATTGATAAAAGGAGGAATACCCAATTCAACCTGACTAGAGAGGAATATCGTGGTCAAGATGGCAAATAGAAATAGCTTGAATACAAGAACGAAATCGTATGGGATATTTTCACCTGTCCCATACCTATGTCTGCCTTCAAATAGAAATAGTAGAAAATTACCAATTGCAATTGCAATGGCCATAGAGAGACCTATACCAAATAAAACGGGAATTGCATTACTCCAGGTAGCAAAAATAATGCTAAATAACTCGACATAGTTCGAATAGAATGCAAAAGCAATGAGCCCCGGTATCAGTGAAATTATGAGCGCCGGAATTATCCATGCAAGCTTGAAAATTCTGCCGATCACCAGCTTTCTCATGACGAGACGAGTAGCCCAGAAGATGCCAAAGATGGTGATGATAGGGCTGAAAAAGGGAAAAATTAGGAATATCAGGGTAAATGCGGCATTCAGACCATAAAACAGTTTCTGGTCAACCCTTACCCTACCCAGTGCTCGGCCCATCAGATCATATGAGTCGGCAATACGAGTTGCTCTCATCAATGAGAAAACAACCCAAGGTAAGGAAAAGAAAACTGGAATGCCAAAATTAATTTCGAACTGAACTAACCAATCGGGAAGAATTGTGGAAAAGAACCCTGATTCAGTAAGTGAAGTGAAAAACGAAACTAAATTGTCTCGCCAACGAATGGAGAAGAAAAAGAAGTAAATCGGAATTAGAATTAACTGGATCAGTACCAGCAACCGATTAATCATCATACCACTGGTCTTCGAGGTACTCATTACAGGCAAATAGCCTATGAAGTTAATAAATGCTTAACAATTGTAAATAGGAGACTGTGCCGACATCCAAACAAAAAGGGTCAGATGAACCTTGATTGTCGCTAATCTTAGTTCTTTTTACAGAGAATGAGAATAGTACCGTATGGGAGAATTGACTGTAGATCAACAGCTGATTCTAGAGGCTAGGAAGGATGCAAGACAAACGAGATTGTACGGGATTGGATTCATTATTCTAGCTGCAGTTTCCCAATTACTTCATTTTGTTAAATTGCCAGTCCAAGGTTTTCCTTTCATGGTTATCATCGCGGGTATCATCTTTCTTGGAGCTGGGATATTGTTCATTATGGGGAGCTACACTGTTCCAACAAATAGATCTGAGTTCGTTGGCAGACTCCAAAAAATTATGTTGACCTTGGATCCTGAGAGAAGATTATGGGCAGCACAGAGATTGATTGGATATGCAAAATCTGCAAATTTCACGAAAAATGATATTCTCAGAATGACCCAATATACAGTTGCAATCATCCAAGACCCACCGGTGGCTGATATCTATAAAGAGTACATAGCTGGAGACCATCTGATACTACTCAGAGAGATGGCGGTGAATATCAAGATGGACAGAAATACAAGAAGAGAGTTTCAGAAAATCATTCGTCCTCTAAATAAAGTCAAAGGGTTGAGTGACGAAGCATACGAGCTGCTGGCTGATGCCCTTGCCTTTCACCCAGATAAACTTGCAGTACAGGCATTCTCAGACCTCAAAAAGATCAATGAAGAAGATGAACAAAACGAAGATGAGAATAAGTGAAAAGTAAGAATTCAAGAGTAACAAGTGATATGTTTTCAGTTCTAGTTGTGCTTAGTCCTTCGGTTCGGAAACTGATTATTTTTATTGTATAAGTATAGGGTGTGAATATTCAG
The DNA here is from genome assembly GCA_016839545.1 of Candidatus Kariarchaeota archaeon. Classification (GTDB taxonomy): domain Archaea; phylum Asgardarchaeota; class Heimdallarchaeia; order Heimdallarchaeales; family Kariarchaeaceae; genus Kariarchaeum. Next base: position 5,016 of record JAEOUB010000391.1, read on the forward strand.
GTATCAGAAACAATATCTGGAGGGTTATTATGAAACTCAGAAACAAACTTGCTTTGACTACATCAATGGCAATCTTGATTGCTTTGACCTTTCTGAACATGACTGCTAAGGCTCTTGGACTTTCCGAAGGTTTGAGCCTCAGTCAAGGTGTTACCGCCGAAGCCGGAAAATTCATCGGTGCTGGACTTGCTGTAGGACTGGCAGGTTTGGGTTCATCCATAGGAATGGGTAACGCTTCCGCTGCAGCAATTGGTGCCATCTCCGAGAACGAAGAGCTCTTCGGTACCGCACTGATTTTCGTTGTGCTTATCGAAGCTGTTGCTATTTACGGTCTTCTCGTTGCACTTCTGCTCATCTTCGCAGTATAAGGTAAAACA
>JAEOUB010000392.1 GCA_016839545.1 Candidatus Kariarchaeota archaeon
AGTTCCGATCAACACCTCAGCAATCATCAATTACATTGCAGAAGAAGTTGGAGGAAAATTTGTCTACTGTAATGTTGGACCGCCTTCAATTATAGAAGCTATGCAACAATATAAAGCAAAATACGGATTTGAGGAGACAGGAAAGTACTTCTTCACAGACCATACCATCTGGCCTGATGCGTCAGTCTCCACATTGATCCTCTTGTCATTCTTACAAGAGAGAGGATCAACACTGGAAGAGGAAATCGATAAAATGCCAGTACTCTACAGTCTGAAGACCAAAGTCCCCTCTAAGCGAGAAAATGGAAAGAGTATAATGAATACCATAAGGACGAAACTCGATCAATATTTCGACGAATATACTCTCAATGACATGGACGGATTTAGAATAGATTTCCCCGATAAATCTTGGTTGCTCATCAGACCTTCAGGAACTGAAGACTATGTACGTGTATTTAGTGAGCATAATGAGAAGGACAAGAATGATACACTAAATGAAATAGGCTCTAAAATAGTCAAAGATGTTCTATCCGAGTCATTTGAATAATCAATTATCAATGTCAATGAAGACTTCGCCATCAATGACCTTAGTAGGGTATGTTTGAAGAGATTCGAAAGCCGGTGGATTGAGGGCTGATCCGTCATTCAAATCGAATGTTGAAGTATGTAGAGTACAGGTTACGTACCCTTCAGAAAAGTGACCTTTTGTCAAATCAAAATACTTGTGAGTACATATCCTTGATGTGACGATGTATTCTTGACCAGACTTGAAACCCATTAACTCGACTCCCTCCACATCGAATGACGAAAGACGATCATCAGCGAATTCATTAATATTTCCGACTTTGACAAGTTCAGTCATATCAGGATCCCCCGTTATTCTTCCATTTCATGTTTAGGTATTTCCTCGCCTCTTCAGTCGCAGGTTCATCTTCCAAGAACTTGAAAACATATTCAAAATAACCTTTTACCAACATTTCACGGGCATCAGATTCCAGTATCCCTCGAGTCTGGAGATAGAATAGAAGATCTTCATTCAATGGCTCGACGGAAGCAGCATGGGCAGCTTTCACATCGTTTTGATCAATCCTAAGGGCAGGAACAGTATTTACCTTACCACGGTTCACAGTCATCCCTGCAGATGTTAACCACGAGTCAGCATTTACACCTGATTCTGGGATAACTATCAGACCACGTAGAATTGACTCAGAATTATCCATCATTACTTGTCTCGAGTGAGTTTGCCCGATTGTATCACGGGCAGTATGATGGACCTCACTCTTAATATCAAATCTCTGTTTCCTCCTACCAAAACTAACAAAGAGATCATATCCTTCAGCTCCATTCCCAACAAGATCAAGTGTGCTGTTCAAACGGGACATCTCACCTCCTTGCAATTGTGAGAGGGTACGATATTTGGCATATCTATCAATCTTGGATACTCTTGAATAGAGAAACAAAGCAGAATCATCTAAATCTTGAATCATCAAACTCTTCACATTTGCATTGTCACCCAGGTAGACGGTCTTCATAACAGATGTGAGGAATGCAGAGTCACTGCCCTCATTCGATGAATAAACCTCATGCAGAGCAACCTGTGAGCTTTCACCAAAGATGTAGATGACCTCCCCAAAGGATGCCTGATTTCCTTTGGTAGTCAAAGATAACTTGCGTATGGGAGACTCTAAGACTACGTTGTCGGGAACATATAGAACAAGAATTGAAGATGCAAATGCTGTACTTAGTGAACCGAGTTTATCAAACCCAGATGATAGTGAAGTAGCTTTGTCAGCTAATTGTTTGGCGAGCTCTTCATTTTTGTTGATTAGATTATGTAAGGTGTCGAAGATGACTCCCTTCTCAGACAGCTCGTCGGAGGGATTTACGATGATGCCCGAACCTGTATCAACAATATGGAAGTCATCAAACTGCTTGTCAGATAGAGTTGTCTCAGATGTAGACCAGGAAGCCACTAATTTGGAGGGATCAAAATTTCTGAAGGACGTATATTTGTAGAATAATGTATCCTTGTCAAATGGTAAGTTTTGATACAGCTCATAGGCCTGTAATCGCCGATCTCTGAGCCATTCTGGCTCATGAAGACTATTGGAAAGCTCTATTAACTGATCTTTCGTCGTATACTCGGTGTCAAATAATTCTATACTTGCCATTGAATTTCTTACCCAAGAGTCCTTAGGATTTTCTCTTTTTATAAATAAGGATAAGTTCCATTCACGAGATTAAAAGATTGGATGAAATAAAACAAGAAAAATGGGCCCGCCCAGATTTGAACTGGGGATCTCTCGCGTGTGAGGCGAGCGTCATAGCCCCTAGACCACGAGCCCGTTAAGCTTGATTGTTACCCGATTTAATTAAACGGTTCTATCCGATTTCAATTCTTCATCTAAAAACGGTCTTGTAAAGCTTCAACAATTCTTGGACCCCATATGGGACTTGTAAAGAGAGCAATTAAGGCGATGAAGAAGAAGATCACACCAGTACTTGGAGCTCGGGTTGCCTGTGAAGTGTCAACTGAAAGAGATACCGATATTGTGTCTGTAACAAAGACATTTCCTGCAAAATCAATAACGGTCAACTGATACCTGTAGGTGTTGGATTCGTAATCCATGTACCTATGAGTATACTCATCCATGTTGGTAACATCGACACTTTGACCATCTCCTGTATCAAGGATAGCAACTTTAACACCTGACAATCCGTCAGCAAATTCAAAGTTGAATGTTACTCTTCCATCAGTAGTTACCAACGATCCACCACCTACAGTGCTTAATGAAGCAACAGTGGGGAGAGTCTGGTCAACATAGATTGTGTAAGTCAGGTTGTAACTCAATCCTTTATCAGTTTCAGCCAAAACAGTGGCATTGTAAATTCCCTCTGAAGGATAGGTCACTGTGGTATTGAGCTCTATATCTTGTAAAGATCCGTTGATAGGGGTAAAGGATAGCGGGGAAGTATCATTATCAACCTTGAGTAGACTCAATCCAGTAATATTACCCTTAGGAACAGTTGTCAATACTATGAAGGTTACGCTGGCATTCCTTGTATAGATAGTTGTACCTCTGATAAGACTGTCTGCATCATTTGCATCGATCTCAATTGAAAGGGTAGGTGAACCATCACCGATCTCTACTAATTTATGGTCAATTCTATCAATAATCCTACTTTGGTTGATTAATGTATCATTGCCAGCATATAGGATACTGCTCCATTCAAATATGCTTCCTGGCTCATATGGTCCGAAGGTAACATTCGCCGTAGCATTGTTGCCATCAAAAACCAATGTAAAGTTAACCTCTTGGGAATTTCCTGAGTTAACAGAATAAGAAAGTCCTAAGTTTGTGGTTTCATTATCTACATTGAACACATTTCCAAATATCCGTACTTCTTCATCCTGGACATAGAAAGTATCTTGTGAAGATGTAGTGAAATATCCACTAGTGGTCAATAAATTGTAGGCACCATTAGTTTGCAACTCTGATAATCCGTCAACCTCTTCATTGACTACAAAGAATGGAAGATAACTTACAGACATATTGATGACAGGACTATCAAAGAAATACAGTGTAGCGTTTGCAATCGTGACATCAGGGTTGAAAGGTAATGTATAGTTGATCAATCCCGTTTGGTTCTGATTATTGTAGGACAGTTCAAGAGTTTTGGAATTGTCCGTCAGAGATAGCTCAGTGTTTGTTCCTGTGTTATTGAAAGCAGTTGAATTGACTACAGGAAGATCCGCATAGAGACGGAAATCAAAATCCCCAACGGTAAAAGTCGAGGTATTTTGGAGTGCTACAGCATATCGAATGGTGAGATTTGTGTATTCCTGAACCTGTGTGATGGCTCCCTCACCATTAGTGTCATTCCTCTCTCTCAGAACCGTTTTGGAGTCTGATGTCAGAACATCGAAAAAGATGGGGGAATTTTGGTCTGAAGTTCCTAGTTGCTCGAGTGATACAGGTGAAGTTGAAAACTTGGCTGGTCCAAGTGTTTCATTCTGGCTTCCTGAGACAACCATTGAGCTGATCAGTACGATCAACATGCTCAGAGTGAATACGGTATTTCTGTTCATATCTATGAATCACCAAGGCTACGCTGTGCCCATCAATATGGCTATTTCAAACGCGAGATTTAGTTATTTTAAATCTATAGGTGTAAAGCAAGTTGCGAGTGATTATTGGAATGAAACTAGAGAGGGCGGAATGCCAATCCAACCGGTATTGACCTGTATTGGATAACTCGGATCGACATATGTGGAGATATCTGCAGAGAAATGGGCTTTACTGAGGATTTCTTTCAAACTGCCCCGCATAGAAAGATTGCTAATGGTGTGACTCATTTTCCCGTCCTTGTAGACATCTGCCTCTGTGACATAAAGAATGAAGTATCCTTCAATGGAGGAGACCCCTGGAGAGACATAGCCATTCCGAACAACAAGACAGGATCCCGGTCTCTCTTGGAAGTAGATCCCAGCTCCTGCCCCTCCAGTTACAACAATGTTTGTGAAATTTTCAACAAGATCGTGCTCATATGAACGTTTTCTTGGTTGAAAGGCTTGATTTCGATATCCATTCCCACCCTTATCTCCCTCTGAATCAGCTATAGACAAAGTATTGGTTACAACTCCGTCTTCAACTATTGGGATTGACCTTGTAGTGATGCCTTGGTCATCGAAAAGATGGGAATAATACCCATCACGGAGAAGAGGGTCGTCATAGACCTGAATGTTAGGATTGAATAAGGTAAGTGAGTTCAGGTCAGGCAGGTTGATATTAAAGAAGTAATTTGCAAGTAAACTCCCCAATACGTGTGGATGAAGAATAATTACTGGATCACTATCTAACTTTTTGACTGGAGAGGTAAATCTTGTCTCACATGCGGCAACCAGGTTCTCTATTTCCATTTTTATATCGAGATCAAGAGATCGCCCAGATCTGGATCTACTTAGATTGTGTTCAAAGTCATTGATACTAAATATGGCGGAAATCTTACTCGAGGTTCTCAAACTATTTTCTATCAAAGTGATTGCATTCTGGTTGTGAATCACTCTATTCTCAAGGGAAACCTGAATATCATGATAGAAGGGGATTTTTTGGTCTTCTGTGTTTGATAAATAATTCTTGAGGAGTAACCCCGTGGGATTTCTATCCATGTCAACTGATTTTGAATAGTCTCCCCTGATGGAAGTGGAATTCTGAGCTCTCAACCCAGGAAATTTCTGAATGGATGGTGCAGAGACACCTGGCTCCCGGATCTCTCTAATTTGGTCTATACTTGAGAGGGAATACCGGTATTCACTGAAACGACGGCTTTTAGATAGAACTTGGAGATTGAAACCCATTTTTATGGTATCTGATGTACTGAGGAGATCAGTTTCATACAAGGTAGATCTCAGTTCTTTCACTGATTGCAAAAATAGTTGATAATCCAATAACCAATTATGCTGTCTGAGAAGACGATTGATGTCATCTAATTTCTCTAGAAGATAATTATCGTACATTTTCACACCTCAAATGAATTGAGCACTCTTTAGGGCAACTTGGGGCGAGTATGCGCCTATGAGCACACGACTTTGTGATTTCAAACACTCCGTAGGGAATTTAGAAATGTCTTTACCAATAGCTGAGATATCATTTAGTAGAACTAATGAATTCCCGCTAATCGTTTTCGGTTTCAGATATGCTCCAAGCTGACCATCGACAATTTCTTGACTGTATTGGGGTTGAATTTGCAATTCTCCAGAGTAGATTGAGGTACTCGCAAGTAATGTTGGTCCAATGTATATCCCGTCCTTTACCTCCTCGAGTAATTCTTCAAATGAATGGTCCTTGGGTTCAATAAAGAGGTTGGATTGTCTTGGCTCGGGAGGATATAGATAACTTGAAACACGGGCATTGCCAGTAGGTATCGCATTTAAATTGGCTGCAGTTTTGCGAGATTGAAGGAAATCCATTAGAATGCCATCCTCTACAATTAGCGTACCCTTAGTCTTTGTTGCCTCATCATCATATTCAGAGTAACCTATTCCTCTCAAATGAGGATCATCAGTTACTGTAACCTGAGATGAAGCGACTTTATATCCGATACGATGTGAGAGATATGATGCATTATTTATTACCGTGTCTGCTTCAACAGCATGCCCAATTGCTTCGTGTACCAATGAAAATGTTGCATCACTGCTCAGAACACAGGGAGAATTTGTAGGCATCTTTTTAGTTGGAAGTTCCATTTTACCCAACTTTGAGATACTCTCATCTATTTCTCTTACAAGTTTTGTGTAGTCAATGTCACTCTTGTCTATACCCCCTGCAGTTATTACAAGCTGGGTATCCCCATTGCTGAGGGTTACGTCGATCAGAGTATTACAATTTGATTGAATGATCCTAGAAAATTCCGAATTTTGTATTGTTCTTTTCTCATATGAGAGGTTTCCGTTAACCGCGTAGTGCGTAGCTTTCCCCTCCAATTCTCGGTGGATGTCCTTGAGGAATGATTCAAACTCATCATTAGACTGAAATGGCAAATTTTGAGTATTTTGGATACTTGTTGTATTTCCCCCACCGATTTTTTCAGGATCAAACTCTGTGGGTTGAGGATTTTTTGTAATCTTCCTGACAAGATCAATGATTCTTGAAGTTGACCGTGTATAGTCATTATGGGAGTAGAATGCCCCATGTCCATTGTGTATCACATTGAATCCAGTGCCCCAATCCGAAGAGATCGAACTGGTAACTTCCCTGCCACTCTGATAACGTACAGAGTAATTTTGACTTGAGATTTGAGCAGCAGAGACAAAATCAACCCCCATCCCAGATATGATATCCAGAAGGGATTGATGATCTATGTGAGTTGGGTGGTCAATAGTAGGAACAACCTACATCCATCTAATAATCTTAATCAATCCAAATGAGTTCGGAGAGAATTTTAGTTTGAAAATTGTGGATTTTCTATCAGTACATTAGCTCACCCTAGAAATCATAATGAATTTATAATCTGAGGTGATAGCGTACATGAATTGCCTGAGTTAGATAAAGCAAAAACTGCTCTTGGAGAATTAGGTTGGTCAGAGTATGAATCAAGAACCTATTCTGCCCTCGTCCAATTGGGGAAGGCAACAGCCTCAAAAATTGCCAAGAACAGCAATGTTCCCCCTAATCGAGTATATCAGATCTTGAGCAAGCTTTCAGAAAGAGGGGTTGTGCATACCACAGAAGCACGAGGAACGGCTACTGAGTATGAAGCAACTGATCCTGAAATAGTGTTAAATAGGCAAAGGGATGAGTACAGCGGTAAGATTGAAACTGCTAAGACTGCCTTGAATGAGCTAAAGGAGCGAAAGCAAGACACTGCAATCCCTATTACCTACACCATTTATGGAAAACGAGAGCTTTCAACATACCTTCAGAATACACTGACAAAAGCTACATCTAGTGTCTTTGTTGCCGTTGATACTTTAATCGAGATACGAAACCGTCAAATTCTGAAGACTCTCAATAATTTGGCAAATAGCTCCGAAATCGATATTAAAGTACTCACGACAACCAGGGGTATCAATGATGATTATGAACAGGAAGTAGCAAATGACCTTGAGAAAAATATTGGTTTGAAGGTAAGTACAGAACCATTCTCTACGATTTTCATGATTATTGATGACCGTATCATGATTTACACAGCATACGGCTTTCACGATCATGATAGGGGTGAACAGGATTACTATGGTATATACACTGAAGATCAGACTACGACCAAATTACTCCAAAGACCATTCCTAGCAATTTATGATGAAGCAGAATTTTTTAGAGACGCAGACAAGAAAGCAGAAGAAGAAATCAAAGAGGATACTGAAGAAACATCCCCTGAAGAAGATGTTGAGGCCGATATAGCAGAGCCTAAAATGTAAATGGGATCCTATGACCAATCCTTTCATTAAATCCATGGACAATGATACTGTCCCTTCTCCAGAGGAGATCTCTACATGGGTTGCAAGTTGTGCATCATTAGCATGTTCGATTCAATTCCCTGTTGAAAAACCAGGATTGGGCGAGTTTTCTGATATTAATAAGATAAGGCAGTATCTTACATCAGGTACGTTAATCTACAAACCAATCTTTGATTTGGCATCAAGAGGAGTCATGGTCCAAAGAGGGCTAATAGATCTGGATGAGGTCGATACTGGTTGGATCATTGCTGAGTCATTGAAACGGGAAAAAGAATGGCATCCCAGTTATATGTCTACATTTGGTAGACTTTTTCTCTTTGCTCCAATTGCAACCGCAGTCGCATATCTCTTTTCTGAAAAAGAGTCGAGGGATTTCAAACTTGATGTCGAGATTTTACCAGAATATTCTGAACTATTTCTTGAAAACTCAACGCCGGAAGATACGGTAAACGTGTTCAATCTTCTTGATGATCAACAGTTTCAGTCACATCTACGACTTCTCCATTTTACTCCTGTCTTGAAAGAGACAATAGATGAAATTCTTGAAAGAGAGGTAAACTTGCTTGATTTCTGTAAAAACCAAGCAGAGAGTGATATACTCTTTGAGGAAATTGCATCAAACTACAATTTTGCGATAAACTACGGATTCCCAGCCTTCCTTGAGGCATTAAATGAGGGATTACCTTTCTCTTCAGCGATAAAACACACATTTTACGTCGCACTCTCACACTACCCAGACAGCGCACTCCTTAGAAAATATGGGAGGCAACATGCACTCAAGGTACGTCAATTGGCAAAGGATATTATCGAAGCTGGAAGTGTATTTACAGATAAAGGAAATGAAGAAATCCAGACTCTCAATGAATATTATGACGCAAATATTGGTGCACTACTAGCACATCATGTAGATGATATAACTACCCTTGTAACGTTTCTCGGGATTCTCAGTGGGCTACTGCCAAACTAGATCATTCCCTCGGCTATCCTGATCGCATAATCGTTGAGATCAATTACTCTGGTTTCTGCTCTAGAAATAAATCCTGATGTCAAAATACGAGTGTTAATTATTTGAGCTTCTGATCTAGTCTTTGGATGGAAACGGATTGTCCCCCCGGCTCTTTGATATTCAGGCCATAGTTGCTTAATTTCCCTTTCAGATAATATCCTCGAAGGAATCGCAGTTATCTCATGAGAATACGGAAGTGAGTCCAACAATTCACTTATTGCAATCATACGGTCAACATAACCTCCTTTCCTCAAAATGAGGACAGTATCACACAATCGGTCTATCACTGTTGAATCATGGTCAACCATCATGATTGTTTTTCTTTTCAGGTGTTCTGTGAGGTAGTTGATCACCTGTTCACGCCGACCAACATCTAAGCCGAGAGTAACTTCATCAAGAAACAGAACCTCTGCATCCTTCATTAAGCCAATAGCCAGCCTTGTTATTGCCTTTTGACCTTCACTGAAGGTTTCTGTGCGTTCAGATATTTTCTCTGACATATTCATTGCATCTAAGAACTTGTAAGCCCCTTCCATCTGAGAATTCTGCACTTTTGCGAAGAATTTTAGATTCTCATCTAGTGTTAGTTTTCTTTGGAAATCGAGACCTGGGCTCACAAATGAGATCAAATCACGAATTTTGGATGCATCGCGAACAAGATCAAGATCGAGAATCCTGCACTTTCCAGCATCAGGTAAATACAAAGTTGCCAAAACTTTGAGTAGAGTTGTTTTACCACTCCCATTCTCTCCAGTTACAGCCACTGCAGTACCTTTGGGGAGAGAAAATGAGATATCTCCCAATACAGTGTTTCCTACTCTATCTCCAGGAGTTCTGAAAATTTTTTGCAGGTGCTCTACTTCAATGGCGTTGTTCCTACTCATAATATCCACCTAGTAGAACTCGATTGTCCCCCAACGTCGAGCAATAGTTGTCAATCGCTCTACCATGAGCAAAGAGAGGATAAGGAACACAACCACAATCACTATCATCGTTTGCATCATTGGATCGTAAATTGTGAAATCGGTTGTCGTAACTCCAAAGATCTGATTAAATGAAGAGTAACCTATTCCATCTTTGGATGGACTGCAGGGATTACAGTTGAGTCCGTCTTTTGAGGAAACTGTGAAAAGCCACCTGATTGACTCCAAGGCGTATGCTGGTGGAAACCAGATAAGTAAGTGTGATAACGGTTTTCCAAAAAGCTGAAAGGATTGATCAAAAGAATTCAGAGGGACAAACGCACCTCCCGCAAATCTGACGATGTAAATACCTACTCGGTTGAGGGTGGTCGTCTTTTTGAAGATTAGTGCAATCGATGTCAAGATCAAGGTGAAACCCAAAAAGAATATCCATGCAATGATAAAAATGAGGATGGAAGACCAAAGAAGTTCAAGATTGGAAGGGGTCACTCCTTTTAATGCAATTGGAGGCATCACAATAACAAATAGGATAATGAGCCAACGTACTGTGGCTGACAGATACCTACCAACTATAATTGAGATGGGACTGACGGAATTGGTGACCAAGAAACCCATGGTCCCTAACTGATTTTCCTCTGTAATTGCAGTCACAGTCGTTTCCATCACTCCTGAAAAAACCGTGAAAAACCCCGTGGCAATAATAAAAAATGTGATCATGCTGTAAGGTACACCAGTATTATCCGCGGTCTCCTGCCACGCAGCACCCAGTAACACAAACACCGCAACATTGATTGCAGTCCACGCAGCTTCTACCACTAGCTGAAATTTATATCTAAAAT
>JAEOUB010000393.1 GCA_016839545.1 Candidatus Kariarchaeota archaeon
AATTCTTTCCTCTCTCCTACTAATCAGTATTCTGGCGATGTCGTCATCAGTGCAATCAGTCAGTGTTGATCCATCGTCAGAATCACAGATTACTCCCACTCAAATTGAAGTTCTTCCCTTCAGGGGCGTTAATTATGGTCATTATCATGAGGGGGGACCAGGAACCGGTGAAATAGTTCCTCTCGAGCTGATTGAGAACGACCTTGAGATCATGAAAAATCTAGGGGTCACAGATTTGCGAACATACAGATTGAGTGATGGGCTTGAGAATTTGCCGATCCTCTCACTAGAGTATGGTATAACCACGGCAGCTCTGACCTGGATTGCTCCCAACATGTCTAATGCTAGCATCTTTGGGGGAATTGATGAAGCTCTTTCCTTTGAGAATTATACATCCATGACTATTCTTGGCAACGAGCCATTATTACGCGGAGAGTATACTGCCTCAGAATACCAGGAATTCATCGACTATGCCAATGAGAAGAAATCGCCTGCCACGAAAATTGCACTGGCAGAACCCTACTATATCTACCTGAATAATCCATCACTGGTGGCGAATGTCAGCACCCTGATGGTACATATCTATCCTGCTTGGGAAGGCAAAACCATTGATGAGGCTGCTCAGTATACTGTTGAGAAATTCCTCGAGGTACGTGAAGCCTATCCGGACAAGGAGCTGTATCTAGGTGAATTTGGCTGGCCTTCTGGACCCGAGGGACAATTCAATGAGGCTAACCAGAAACGGTACTATGACGAGGTACTTCCTCTCATTGCAGAATATGATATCAAGCCATATATCTTCCAGATCTTCGATGAGGACTGGAAAAATGAGGTATACAATGGACTGGAGATAGGTCCGCACTGGGGTGTTTTTGAAGAATTTCGCCAGGGAAAACCTGCATCAGAAACTATTGCTGCCTATTTTGGCGGGGAGACTATTGAAAGGATTGACTTTGATCCTGAGATATTCGGTCCTGGAACAATTGAAACCACTGTGGGTGCCTCTATCACCATACAGTGGGCGGTTCGAGATCTTGAATCTCCTTCAGGTACATACTCCCTGTACAAAAATAACTTTCTGCTCATTAGCAATATTGGGTGGCTTAATAACACCTCTTTCGATATAATTGTGGACACATCCGCAGCTGGTGAGTTTGAATACAGGCTCGAAGTCAAGGACAGGTCCAATACCGTGAGTGACACGGTAGTGGTCACGGTAGTGGATCCAAATGCTACGACCTCCTCCACGACTGAGGAAACGCCATTGCTGATACCTTTCAGCCTCATACCACTCCTAGTTATGTTGCGCAAACGACGTGATTAGTTTCTCATATTACAATTACTCATATCAACTGATGAAATCCCACTAGCAGGTCTGATTGTGTCTCAAATCACCTTCTCTTCATATCCGAACACTATATGAGGGTTTGAACCATAGGTGGTGTATGACCTATGAGATCAGAACCTACTCTGAGGAATATCTAGAGAAGCAGTTTGAGATTGGCAATTCCCATCTCAAGGACTGGCCCGGTACCGGACAGACTCAGGTGGATAACCTGAAACAGTACTATGCTCGTGACAATTTTGACCCTGAGACCAAGTTCTATGCCTTCAAGGATGGTGAGATGGTTGGTTTTCAAACTGCAACCATCAAGCCGCTCAAAGAGGGAGAGACAGTTGTCAGAGCCAACATGGAGTTTCCACTGGTAGTTGAGGGACACGATGCAGCAATTGATCTGCTTATGGAACATGCCATGCACGCTCTCAGGGCCAAGGGTGTCGGTCGAGTGCAGAGTCGTGGATCCCCGTTGTGGGGCAATACCATGGATCTTGTAACCAAGTACAACTACGAGCTCAAGCGAACTCTGAGCCAAAGTGGTGTAATGTCCCTATCAAATTACTCCGACTCAGGTATCGAGGGAGCACGTCCTTTCGAGGAGTCTGATCTGGATGCAGTGAGAAGAATGTATATCGAGGAGATGAAAATGCCTGAACAGCAGGTTGATAACCAGTTCAATTTTCTCAGTGCCAATCCTGATGCCATTGCTGCATGGAATCTCTATATTGAGGATGGAGTGGTTCTAGGCAATTCTATTGTGACCTATCTTGGTGGTGACAGGACCAAGGGGATCATGTCCAATATCTTCGCTTCTGGTGAGCGTGAGGCAGAGATCAGGGAGAAAATCCTGAATGCTCATCTCAGACAGCTCAAAGAGAGAGGTGTTGAAGAACTCACTGTTCTTCTCTTTGGTCAATGGCTAGATCGACAATCAGAGTATGAGAAATATGGTATGCAGTTCAATCTCCCACTGAACCTCTATCACCGAGATCTCTAGGCAGGTACTGCCACCAATATTTTCTTTTTGGGTCTCTTTGTCCCACCCTCAAGATGATTGTCGATATCCTTGATCCTTGTGAGGCTGTATACTGAGATATACATGACAAATCCCATGAGCCCTGATCCAAGAATGAGATATTTCAGAGATTGTGGTAAGAATTCTGTCAGCACTCCCACGGTGATGAGACTGACAGGAGAGATGATCTGTGCTATCGTTCCACG
>JAEOUB010000394.1 GCA_016839545.1 Candidatus Kariarchaeota archaeon
ATAACCCTGCTGCTCTACGCGGCATTCCCCACATTTCAGCTAGATCTCACGGGGTATGTCTATATTTTCAGTGTGGGTCTGTTTTTTGGTTTTCTCATGATTTTCACAACTCTGTTTTCCTCCAAGTTTTCCAATTTACGATTGGTTGCTGCCATTTATGCTGTGACTTCTGCTGTGGTTGTGATTGTCTCGGATGTTGTTTCAGAAGGAGATCCACGGAGCTATGCCATTGACGAGTCAACGGGTCTCCCAATCATCATCTGGTCAGAATCCGTTACCCTCTTCTTTCTTCCCTGTTTTCTCTTGCTGGCCATATGGGTCATGAGAGATCTCAATACTGCACGTGACTTGGCAGTCACCTCCGAGCAGCGTGACCAGATCAAGCTGATGAGAGTGGGATTCATCCTGGCAATCTATTTCAATTTCATAATTGCAGGTGTTCTTGGCTCTATTGCCTTGGAATTTAGCGTGGTACTGGCACAGTGGCTCATCCAGATCATTGCTACAATAGTCTCGAATTTTGGCACTCTGATCATTTTCTATGCATATATCCGTGATGACAAAGCCCTGTTCTATCAGCCCTTCTCACTGGATGCACTCATCGTCATCAGCGAGGTGGGATTGCCCGTGTTTGACTATTCATTCTCCAAAGATACTGAATCTGATAAATTCAGCCTGGCATCAGGAGCAATCACAGCCATTGGTGCCATTATGAAGGAGGCATTTGGCGCATCTTCTGACATCAAGGCAGTCCAGCTCAAGGACAAGGTCATGATGTTGCACGTGGAGCACAAGCATGCATTTGTACTAGTGACTGATTCTTCCAATACCTATCTCACAGAAGCTCTCCAGCTATTTGCCCGTAATTTTATTGACACCTACCGGGAGAAATTGGATGATCCCATGCATAATGTTGCATTTGATGCAGGCCATATTGTACAACAGAGCTTTGGATTTACCAGCTAGTATATCACGCCAGCACATTGTACAGTGAAAATGCCGTGAATACCCACTGTACTGACAACAAGCATTTTTATTCAAATAGCACTAACAGTTACCTGTGAAAGAAGATCAAGATGTTGCCATATTCTGGGATCTGGAGAATATTCAGGCCACCCGGTTCCTGCTGTCTGACCTGATTGAGGAGGCGGAATCATTTGGCAGAGTGGTGATCCGCAGAGCATTCGCTGATTGGAGAAAGAGGAGTGAGCAGACGGCCAAAGACCTCCTGAAAAACCAGTTTGAGCTCCATCACTTTCCTCACAAGAGACATCAGAAGAACTCCGTGGATATCAGCATGGCAGTCAATATCATGGAGACTATCATCAGTCATCCCAATATCTCATCATTTCTGATTCTCTCTGATGACAAGGACTTCCGCCCAATTGTACAGGCAATACGCCGCAGGGGAAAAGAGGTCTGTCTCATATGTGATGAGGATAAGGCGGACACAGAACTCCTGGGAATGGTTGATCGGTCCATCCATATTGATGATCTGGGATATACCGAGCCCGAGGAAGAGGTGAAGGAAGAGGAAACACAATCAGATCTTTCAACGACTGAATCTAAATCAGAAACAGGTGAGGAATTACTTCCCGTACTGTTTCATAACCTCACTGAGTCAATACGACATGTATCTATCGAGCAGGAGAATGCTTCTGTCGATCATAACACAGTCCTGACACGACTCAAGATTATAGATCCCAAGATCGATAGCAAGATCAAAACCATCTTGAAATGGCTGAAAAAAGACAACCCCAAGTGGTACCTCACCTTTCTGAATCTTGCTGCAGAAGAGGGGTATATCACCATAGACCTGGAAGATACCATCTACAAGATCTCAGTTGTTGAGTCAACCAAGCTCTCGGAATTGGGTCTTACCAATGAACAGAGGGTCACCGAGTATTTTGCTCATATTTCCAAGATTCTCAAAAACCTGGACAATCCAGAGTTTCCTATCTCAACTCTTGCCCAGCTGGCAAACAAGGCAGATTATACCTACAAAGGTCTGTTCTCATCATTTCTGAAGGCATTGGAAGAAATGAAATCGCGCAAACTGATCAAACTGTACAAGAAGAAAAATACGATGGGCTGGTGGATCTCTGAGGTCTAATCAGGCTGCAGTAGACAATCCCATCTTTTCTCTCTGTATAACATGATAATGCCTTTATAATCCTCATTTCATACAAATTAATGAGTTTTCTATCTAAATACACTCCCTCTCAAGCTGCACTGGTTACTGGGATCACTCTCTTTCTTATGCTTGTTATCTCAATTATTGGACTTGTTGAGTTCTTCGAGCTCATGGTTTTTGGAGATGAGGCAACAACACTCCAAAATATTGATGCCAACCTGTCTGTCTTCAACCTGGGTATCATCAGCTATGCCATAGTTCTGATTCTGGATCTGATTGTGGCAGTCACCCTCTATATCCTTTTC
>JAEOUB010000395.1 GCA_016839545.1 Candidatus Kariarchaeota archaeon
ACACTTTCTCTTGCTATAGAAGTAATCAAGTGAGAGTTCTTTGTCCTCTTCTGAGACAAATGAGGTACGTCCCTTTGCCACTCCAGTTGGCAGTCCCTCATTAATCAGTCGTGGGGGCAGAATATCTGTATCCCTTGGACTTTGAGACTGCCATACTTGGGAATTGAATAGCCGGCAGAGTGACCAGATCAACTGGGCACGATCTCGAATAGCTTCTTCGTCAATCTCCTCACCGGTGTAAGCTGACAGCATCTCAGCTGTATCCTGTAGGGTCAGTTTGGGATCGATTGAATGGGTGAAATGACACATGATCATGGAATCTTTGAGAACCTTGAGATCCTGCTCCTCGATCATACTGTCAACCACTGGCAGTGACTCCTGATCTGGGAATTCTGCAGTACGAGGCCAGCCACGTAGATGAGAGCCACCCACATTGGAAGTGATGTATGATAATCCAAGACCCAGCTTTCCGCGGGGATCCCATGCTGGTAGTTCCAATCCTCTGACATGTACTGCCCAGGTCTCTGTGGGATGCCCAAAATGCTCTGCAGCCCGTCGAACACCACCAGCGAGAACACGACCCACTCCCCGTTTGTATGCAATTTTGTGAATTAGATCACGGATGGCATCTCCGTCTCCAAAAGCGATGATTTCAGGGTTGAACTCATCAGGTACTGTTTCACGCTGCCCACACTCAATAAACCAGCTGATTACAGAACCTGTAGAGATAGTATCCAGACCCAGGATATTGCACAGATGGTTGAGATGGAGCAGGGTCTCGTGATCAGATATACCAAGATTGGAACCTAGCAGTGCAAGACTCTCATACTCGGGATGCTGGATCATCTTGCCCTTAGCCCATGGATACTCCACATCAATCACATAGGCACATGCCAGTGAGCAGCGATAACAGGGCTTTCGTTTGATATTCTCACCGTAATGCTCCTCGAGTGAATCGCCTGATATCTCATCTGCATGCTCCCACTCACCACGTTGGTAATTGAGAGTGGGCATTTGATCACGGGCAGAAGCAATGGGTACGAGCCATGAAGTGCCAATCTGGGGGAGTCTGTGACCCTTGTCATGAGAGCTCTTGGCTCTCTGGTTGATCTGTTGTCGGATTGTCTTGACCATTGGTAAATTGGTATCAGGAAGTGTAGACCTTCCCCGAACTGCAACTGCCTTGAGATTCTTCGATCCAAATACCATACCCACTCCACCACGGGCTGCCGTACGGTAATAATCAGAATTGGTTGCCGCAAAATGCACCAAATTCTCACCCGCAGGACCAATAGCAACAATACGTGCCTTTGAGTCAAACTCATTATTGATGATGTCTGTGGTCTCGATGATATCCTTCCCCCAGAGGTGCTCTGCAGGGATGATAGTCACAGTATCATCATCAATACGGATATATGATGGAGTCTCTGCCCTTCCAGTAATAATTACAGCATCATATCCTGCAAATTTGAGCTCGGGACCCAAGTAGCCACCAACATGAGAATCGATGAAAATACCGGTATGGGGGGACTTGGTGACAATGGTATATCTTCCTGCGATGGACATGGTACCCTGAGCTGGACCGGTAGAGATTACCAGCATATTGTCGGGATGCAGAGGATCTGTTGAGGGATCCAAGTATTTGAGCAGAAGGTATGCCCCAAGGCCCTTGCCTCCGATGACCTGATGAAGCACCTCTGGTGGTAATTCTTCAGTCTTTGAGGTGCCCGAACTTAGATCGATCCACAGGAGCTTGCCAGTCCAACCCATAGCAGAGAATTTGTTGCTCAGTTTTTATCCATACTGCTGTCAGAATATCTGAATTAGCAATTCTTGAGGGTTATTGCTCATCAGACCGAGTTCGGTCACCTCTAATAAAGCTTTAAAACAATTTACAGAAGCGGAGAATTGCACATGGGATTCTTGGCAAGGCGACTCAACGTTGAACTGCTCTCTCCTGAGGGACAGAGCTTGGTATTCAAGTTCTTCTGGCTGACCTTTCTGGCAGCCGTGGTCAACATCGTATCTTCAACTTTCATCTACCTTCATGTCATTGACTTGGAGGGTTTTGCTGCTCTGGGAACTATTATGGCTATCTCATTTCTGGTATCTGCAGTAACAGATTTTCCCACTGGAGTACTTGCAGACTGGCTTGGACACCGCTGGGTTCTTGCCTTTGCCTATGTACTGTATGCAGGTAGCTACGGTCTGCTCTTCCTCGCCACTGACTTCAATGGACTAGTTGCCGCTTTTGTGGTGCTGGCACTAGCCAACGGACAGGCTTCTGGTGCACTGCAATCCTGGTTTGACAATCAGTACAAGTTTGCCTGTATGAAAGAAGACCCACGCCGAGAGACGTATCGTGAACTAATGGGTAAGAGCACCATGTATTTGCAGTACGGCTCTTCCATTTTCTTCGTCATAGGCGGTGTCATTGCTGCACCCATTGCCTCTGGGCGAAACGTGGTATTTGCACTGCAGGCAGTGGGTAGTATCGCAATGGCAGTCTTGTTTGCAATGACTCTCAGGGGTCCTGCAGATGAGGAGGGGAAGAAGAAGAAAGAAGATGGACCAGGATACTTTACATTGCTGGGTCGTGGAATCAAGTTTGCGTTCAGTTCCAAGTTGATGATCCTGATTGTACTTTCCACCGTCCTTATTTCAGCTGTGGGAATGACATGGTATACCCTGGTGCTGTTTCCGGTCTACTTTGGGTACACGGGTTCTGATATCGGCGCTTCCGGGCTCCGATGGCTTATCTGGTTTATTGGTGCCTATCTCTCTGGAAAGGCAGGAACACTCTCCAAGAGATTGGCCGAAAAGCAGTGGATACCACGTGCTGACCTGATTGGTATGCTGATCTTCTTTGGGGCCACAGCTGCAATCCTGACGTTTATTCCGTTGACTGACACTCTGAACTACCTGGGAACGGGTCTAATCTTTCTTGATTTCATTGCTGCCGGTTTCTTCTTCTCTATCAGCCGGTTGCTCTCTCAGAAGATGTACCTTGAGATCATCCCTGATGACATGAGAAATTCAATCTACTCATTGCTGCCAACCCTGGGTATGCTGGCAGGAGCACCACTTGTATACTTCCTTGGTGGTGTCATGGAAGAGATCGGATTTGTCACTGCAATCTATGTTTTCACCATTATCGGTCTCACCAGTGCGCTCATCAAATTCATGGCCATGCGGTACTATGTGCCTCCAGACGAACCGAAGGATGTCGAATTCATCATTCCTTACGATATCTACTCATTTAGCAATTTTGAACCTGTGGCGTATCCAATTGGAGCTGCATGGGAGATGGGACATGATATCAGTGATATCTGGGCAGAACTTGTGGAGGTAGCATTGGAAGATGGTCAGATCACCCGTGAGGAGGCGGATCTACTCGATATCATCATGAATAATCTTGAATTCTATGGTGAGGCAGTAGAAATTGCCCTTCAGGACAATGTTCTATCTGATGATGAGGCAAAACAGCTAATGGTATTCCGTTCAGAGCTGATCCAGGATGTTGAGAGAGAGATTACCAAAGATGGCAATGTCACACCTGAAGAACTGAAATTGCTCAATATGCTGGCCTCACAGATAGAGAAAATGTTGCCCGAGAGAAAGGACTAGGTCAGATACAAAGCTATATTGAGCACTGCAATGAACTCATCATATGCCTGAGGGTCCTGAAGTAGAGACAGTACGAAGAGGTCTATTACCCGTAGTTGGAACCAAAATACTTGAGGTCAAAGTAGCAGATCATAAGAAATACCGACCGCAAAGGGCTGAAATCGAGGCACTGGAAGGCACTACCATCACTGATATCACCCGTCGTGGAAAATTCATGGTTTTTTATTTTGAGGGAAACTCAAGGAAGGCTGCTTTGAACCATCTGGGGATGACAGGAGTCTGGTACCACTACAGTGACCAGGTATGGAACGAGTTCGATGTTCCATTCGAGGAATATCCTCATTGGAAAGTGTATTTTGGTCTTGATGACAATACTCATCTCCTCTTTGTCAATACCCGGACTTTTGGGAGATTCGAGATGTTTACACCTGAGGAGATAGAGGAGCACAAGTCCATACGTACCCTTGGACCAGATATCCTAGATGATGAGTTTGACACTGATGAGTTTGTCAAACGGATGTTGGGACGAGGAAAAAGCAGGATCAAAGAGGTGGGTAAATGCCTCCTTGACTACACAATTGTAGCCGGTTGCGGCAATATCTACAAATCAGAATCGCTCTTCCTAGCCAAGATCAACCCCTTCACACCGGCCAATCAGTTGAGTGAGAACCAGCTACGAGAACTTGCCAAGCGATTGACTGAAGTAGGCAAGAAAGCACTCAGATTCCAGGGTTCCTCACTCCGTGATTACAGGATGGTCGATGGCTACTCAGGCCTCATGCAAAATGAATTCAATGCCTATGATCGGGCAGGTGATCCCTGCTCTGTCTGTACCACTCCTATTCTCAAAGCCACACAGGGAGATCGTAGCTCGTTTTGGTGTCCTTCCTGTCAGGATAATTTCGTGATCAGTTAGACCTGAAAATCTACATTCGATGAAGAGCACTTTGGACAGATAAATTTCCCATCCTGTAATTTAATGTGGGTATCATACGTTACAGTCCCTGGTTGTCTGACTCTGCGTTGGGGTCCCAATACCAGAGTGATGGCCTGTAATATCCTGGAGATGAAGCTGTCTTTTGACTTACCAACCTCTGCCGGACCCTGATAGCCACATTTTCTACAGATAATATCAGAAGTATCAGATATCTTGTCCGGACTGGGTTTCATACATGGGAATGGGCGAGGGTATTAATCAAATTTTTGAGATCCATCTAGTGTCTTCTCAGAAAAGGGATACGAGGTATGATAACCCACCAGATCATGATGATACCAAAGCAGATGAAGGTCAGATTGTAAAAGAGATTCCCAATACCATAGTAGACAAACTTGTCACGATCACTCTCATTGTACACCCTGAATTCGAAGATGTAGTCAATTGGCTCAGAGCTGGTATTGTTGAGAACAAGACTCAGAGGTCCGTCATCCTCATACCAGAGGCTGAAATCCGATGCAAATTCAGACTGGAGAGCAATCAGATCAAGATAGGTAGTATTCAGATCAGAAGGCAGGATATCATCAATTACGTGCATCTGGAGATCGTCAGTCGCAGCGACACCAACAAGATTGAAGCTTGAATTGAACAGGACTGTATAACTCACTGTTGTGTTGGCATCAAGGGTGAGAATATCATTTGGAGATCCTGCAACTGTCTCACCAAAATCATTTGGATCTGCACCAAGAATATTCGAGATGCCTAACCCTGTAAGAAGGGATAGTAAAGTCACAATTACAAGAATCCGAAACCACTTGTCAGTCTGCCAGAGGTGTTTTGTTCCTGAGATCACAGGTTTTCATACAGTCTGTTTCATTTATTCCTTATGATTGACTCAATAATCACGATCACCAATGATATGATCTCGGATAACAGAAGTTCCGATATCATGAAATCTTGACTCGCCGACCCGTAGAAATCCCAGCCGCTCATAAATTTTCTGCGCAGGAATATTATCCTCATCAGTTTCAAGATATACCTCCAGGCCCATATCCAACAATATCTGGGTAAGGCTGGAAGAAACTCCCCCACCATACCCTTTGCGTCG
>JAEOUB010000396.1 GCA_016839545.1 Candidatus Kariarchaeota archaeon
CCACAAAGGGTGCATTATCCAAGTTGCGAGACATTACCCTGATACGGATGTTCCTGGTGTTTGCAGTCTTTGCAGTCTTCCTTCGAGTGGCGTTCTGGGACTACATACCCAGGTTTCAGTCTGTTGGACTGGAGGCATGGACATTCGGGCTGATACTCTCAGGTGCCAACGTGGTGGCATTTAGTGCATCACTGCTCGTACGTCGATATAAGAGCTTACAGAGTCAGATCAACGTCTATGCCGTACTGGGACTGGTAGGTGTGGCACTCTGGGTCTTTGCAGACTCGGTATTGCTGGTGTTCGTTGCAATAGGCTTCCACCAGACCATGCGTGGAGGACTGGGAGTCGCACAGGTCATTACAGTTAACCGCGTAGCTGAGAGTGATGTACGTGCCAGTGTCCACTCGTTGATATCTGCCATGGGCAACGGGCTGTATTTCCTGGTATCAGTCAGTTTCGAGTTTCTTGATTTTGGAACTGATCAGATACTGCAGTGGTCTCTATGGTTAACACTGCTGCTCACAAGCGGTGCTGTGGGTCTTGGGTTCAAGTCATCTGCCTCTATTATAACACCGATAATAGCCGATTAGACACCCCATTCTATGGCCATTGTCGCCATGGAGAACCCAAGGCTGGTACCTGTAACAAGGATCTTTGATCCATCTTTGATCAGGCCCTGCTCCAAGCCATATTCCAGCTGGAAGATCAGGTCATTAGTTCCCATGTGAGGTACCTCTGTAAGACAGCTCAGACCTGTTTTCTCTAATGGAAAATTCATAGCCTCCAGCACTCGCTGAGTGGCACCATAGGTAGAACAACTCATGGCAATATAATCCAGGTTCTTGGGCATTGTCTTCATTGCCATACAACCCTCCCTAAATTGTGTAGCAAATGATTTGACCATAAATTCTGTCAGATCCCTGCCCTTGTGGAGATTGTCTAACTGGTAGACTCCATTGTCATCCAGCACAAACATGTCACGAAACTCTGCATTTGACATGACCGAGGTGTAGCGGATCATGTTCCCAGAGTCTGCTCGTGAGAATACCATGGCACCAATAGAGTCGGCAAACATTGCATTGCCATCAGAGTATCCGTTGGTGTATTGGGTGATGAGCTGTACTGATCCTAGCATAATGTTCTGCATGGCAGGATCGGAAAAATGTAATCCCGATAATTGGGCACCCATTATGACACTGGCACAGCCTAGTGAGAAATCCATTTGAAACCCGGTAGAATTGGGAAAGAAAGACATTGCCTCAGGGGATGCACCCTCGGGATGGCGCTTGTAGCCGTTATGAACACCAAAGAACCCCTGGAAATCATTGCCACCTACATTTGCCATCTGAGCAGCCTTTCCCACGTGATATTTCAATCGCTCTTTCCAGACAGACTCGTCAGAGTAGACATAAGTTGATTTGACAGGGTTTCTGGCAAGTACACGTTTGTCAATTCCCAGATCATCCAAGTTCAACTGCTGGTCTCCCTTCTCGTACGACCATCCTGTCAATGCAAGATTATCAAATTTCATAGGATGAGTGCCCTAAGAAGCATCGATATTATTACGTTTAGGTAGTCTGACGTCACGGGAGAATGCCAGAAGTCAGAGTGGGAGAATATCCACAACAACCGCAAGATGATCGCTTGCATCAGGATTACCCACTACTTTGAAGCTATCTGGGAATACCTGCCAATCACCTTTGGACAGCCATATATAGTCTATCTTGGCTCGAGGGTCCCCAGCAGGAGCGGTGAAACCACGAGAGTCATTGACTGGAATGCCAGCCTCGAGCATAGCATAGGTGAATGTATCATTCATCAGGAAATACCCCTCCTGGTTGCGAGAGGCAGCTACATTGAAATCACCGGTGATAATTGCGGGTTCATCTCCCACTGCATCGATCAGCCTCAAGATAGAAGCCTTCTGCGCCATGTCAAACCGGGAGATCTCGATATGAGTATTGAACATTCTAAGCAGTCCGTATGGTGAGTCAATTGACACCTGAACCATAGCACGTTCTATGCCCTCAGGTCTTGGATATATCTCATAGGCAGTTTCTACAATTGGCCAGACTGACAGGATGGCATTGCCGTACAACTGTTCCTGTGTGGGTCCACCATAGTAGTAGTACATGCCCAGCTGCTCTGCCAGCCATGCGACACCCTGGACATTGCCAGAGGAGAACCTGGCACCCTCGCTCTCCTGCAGCCCGATAATATCCGGATTGGCATCCTCGATAACTGACAGCAGTTCTCTGAAAATGTATGCTCCAGTTTTATCAGTCGCCTCTCCACTGTCTGCCACGAACCACTGGTGGATGTTATAGGTCATCACCGTGATCCTGCCATCATCTTCAGCCGCTGGCATCACCAGTGTGGGGATGATCATGATGCTGCTTGCCAGTAGGATTGAGATCAGCAGAGCCTGTACCAGTCTCATGATCTTACCTCCATCAGGGCAAATGTACTTGCTGTGAAGCTAATC
>JAEOUB010000397.1 GCA_016839545.1 Candidatus Kariarchaeota archaeon
CCTTTAAATCACTATTATTCCTTTGTGCGGGTGCCGTTATTCACTCTGTCCACTCACAGGAGATGGACGATATGGGTGGCCTGCACAAGTACATGCCGCATACCAGCATTACAATGGGTATCGGTCTCATTGCTCTTGCAGGTTTCCCACCAATGAATGGTTTCTTCTCAAAGGATGCCATCCTGTTGGCGATGGAGGAAAGTGATATTGTGGGTCATCAGTTCCTTTTCTGGATTGCGATTCTCACTGCTGGTATCACAGCCTTCTACTCCACCAAGCTCTATATTAAGATCTTTCGTGGAGAGCCACGCTACGATAAAGATCATGTCCATCCTGCTCCAAGTACCATCAGAATGAGAATTTCACTGTACCTGCTTGCAGGTTTTGTTGTGCTACAATCTCTCTATTTCCTGATATCAATCGGGTTTGGAGCTGGAGGCTTTAATTCAGGTGGTTCCAAAAAGAATTTTGAGTATTTCCTCGGTTCACTGCTAGGTCAGCATGGTGGTGATTTCGACTGGGTGTTTGCAATCCCCTCAATTCTCGCAGTAGTCATTGGTATCGGTCTTTCTTACGTGATGTATGAAAAGGGTGGTCTCAAAGGACTTCAATCCAACCCCGTTTCAGATGCAGTCTACACCGCAGCTGAGAACCGATTTGGTCTCGATATGGCAATTTACGCCATCGCAGAGGGTCCAGTCATGAAAATTGGTGATGCATTCCAGTCAGTGGACAAAGATTTCATTGATGGGCGGATCGTAGATGGTCTGTTCACTCAGGGAACATTGAATATCGCCACTGCATCAGATCAGTTGGATATCAATGTGGTAGACGGATTTGTCAACTTTCTTGGAGGTATCACAAAATCTGCTGGACTGTGGTTGAGAAAACTTCAAACCGGACAAACACCAAACTATGCAATGATCATGGCGTTTGGACTTGGTGTCATTCTCTCTATCTACAGTATTGGAACCTTCATAATCTAATAAATCAATCAATTAGAAATCAATCCCCTATTGACTTTATTTCTACAATTCAAACTCTATAAGTTGGACTTTAATACCATACTTCGAGCGATCATCAAATGATTAATACATCTACTTACGGTATTTTCAATTTCAGTTTTGAAACCATCAAAAGCAAATATGGTGCTGAGATAACCATAGGTCTTCTGATCTATCTCTTTGTCTCATATCTCAAAGGTTTCATCTACGTAGGTGTGAGTTTTCTTTCTAATTATATCTCAGATATCGCAGTTGTCATGTTAGGTGTCATACCAATCCTATTTCTTCTGATACCGAACCGGGTAGATTTTATCTGGCAAAAAAGTTTCCCACTTACCACAATACTTTGGGTTATAGCAACTATTATCCCAGCTCTAGAAATCCGAGTGATCTTCATTGTGCTGGGTACAGGTCTACTCTATGGATCGCTACGGTACAATTTTATTAGACTGAATGTAGAAAATCCCCAGTATGCCCTCCTGACGTTTATTATGATTGATCTGATTTTCAAAAGCCCCTCACGTGGGATAGACCCTCTGATTGTCAGCTCAATTTTCCAAACCATATTTATTCTCTTGGTGGTAGTCCCAATACTATACATGGATTTTACAAAAATTGAGATCAAAGAGCCTATGAACCCAAAAACTCGTTTTGGGAGAGTTTCAATCATGGCATTTTTTGGCATGGTCTTTGTGTCAATTTTGCTGTTCTTCAACCCAGGTGTTGCCTCATTGCTGATAAACACAAACTCCGTATTCTCGCAATTGTATATTTTTGCCTTTACTGGTATCTTTGTTGTGATAATCGACCTGTTTTACAAACCACTCACAAGATTTAATCTATTTTTAGTTCCAATCTCGATATTGATTGTCTTATTCTCCATGTACACCTATCCATGGGATGGTTGGGGTTGGGTTTGGCCTGTAGGACTTCTATTTATGATGTATTTGCTCACTGTGTTGCTGGATCAGATATTGACCATTACTGATGAGGATAGCTTATCATATTCTGTATTATTCACAATCGGGATAGTTATTATTCTCTTCCTCGGTCTTCAACTACTTACCTCAGACAGTCAAGTCTTTAGGTGGCTCCTCGTTGGCCTATTCAGTTTCCTCAGCTTTCTATCTACAGTGGGCATGATCACAAGAGGGGAGCATTCATGAATTTCAGGATGGCATTAGGTTTCCTCCTTGGAGCCTCTCTTCTAATTGGAATTTCTCCCATATTCACTCCTGATATGACTTTACCTGAGAATACTGGGGATTTGAGGGTAATGAATTTCAATACCCATTTTGGCATTGAATTGGATAAAGGATATGACCTTGATGGGTTCATTGAGCAAATTGAGCAAGTAAATGCTCATGTGGTCGCATTTCAGGAGCTTACTTTGAATTCTCCACTAAACGGGTTTGCGAATATGTATGGTGACTTTGTGTTGAGGATGGATAAAATAGGATATACTCATTCCTATCTAAGTCAATACGATGGGGCTTACCTCAAGAATGCCGTGTTTTCTAAATTACCCTTTACCTCTGCGGATACCATCTACTACACTCACAACAATGCATACATCAGATCATTTCTTGATGTCAGGGTAGACTACAAGTCCGAGTCATATGCTGTCTTGGTAACTCATCTCACTCATATTACCGGGGAGAGTACAATGCCATCGGGTGAGACAGTCAATGTCCGGGTAAGCCAAACGCAAGAATTAGTAGATTATGCTGCTGGGCTATCTGGAGTGCATGTGATGGCTCTTGGTGATTACAATTTTGAACCACATTCAGACTCCTACAATGTGTCTGCGACATACTTTGGGGATGCATGGGTTATCTCCAATCCAGGAGATCCTGGATTTACATTCCCATCTGATGAAGCTTTATCAGGGAAGAGAATTGATTATATCTTAGTTGGACCATCAATATCTGTTACCTCATGTGATGTCTATGATACCACGGTTTCAGATCACAAGCCTATCGCCTGTGATTTGGCTGGAAATTAATGATCTTGTTTCTAGAAACTCCCTGTAGACAATTCAGTATATTTCTCTATTTGCATCAAAAAAGTCAACTGTTAATCAGTGAAATCAGGAGATTTGACCTAATCCCTGTGCCAAATTCACTTCAATTCCCCACAACACTAACTCTAACATTAAAAAGACTGTACAAAAACGAAGAATGTACTCATATCTAGAAGGTAGAGATTATGATAGAATTAATTCTTTTGTTGGTACTGCCATTAGCTCTGTCCCTGCCAGTATATCTGCTTGGACGGATGAATGCGGCATTTGCAAAATGGGGTTCTGTAGCAGTTATTGCTTTTACCACCATCTTCACCGCTTTTCTCTGGATCCAGCATTTTATTCCTGGTGACAGGATGACCAATGCTGTTGATGGATTTCTGCTTCACTACTCCGCTGATTGGATCCCCAGTGTGGGAATCAGTTTTTCACTAGGAGTGGACGGACTCTCAATGCCGTTGTTGGCTCTCACTCAGCTCGTATTTCTTGTATCTGCTATTAGCAGTTTTTACATTCACGATCAGGAGCCTACCTACTACGCCATGCTTCTTGTACTTCTGTCCGGTGTGACTGGTACATTCGTCGCTCTCGACTTGTTCTTATTTTACATCGCATGGGAACTTGTACTTGTCCCCATGTTCTTCCTGATTCACATTTGGGGTGGAGATAACAGGAAATATGCGGCAATTAAGTTCTTTATCTACACACATCTCGCCTCTCTTGTGATGCTCATTGGGTTGTTTATTATCTACCTCAATGGCCATGCTGATGGAGTCTACACCTTCTACCTTCCTGATTTGAAAACCAACCTTGCAGCAAACGTAGCTGGCGGACTGATTGACAAGTCTACTTTGACTTTGATCTTCTGGTTGGTATTCATTGGATTTGTCACCAAGTTTCCACAGGTGCCTGTCCATACCTGGCTTCCCGATGCCCACGTACAAGCACCTTCTCCAGGTTCCGCAATATTGGCAGGTCTGCTTCTGAAAATGGGTGGATACGGTTTAATCCGTATTCCATTCTGGCTATTTGCAGATATCCAAATCGAGGAATCAACTGGAACTGTAGGCTTCTTTGAAACCCAAGAAGGTAGAGACATCCGGGTAATAATTGCTGTTATCGGTATGATTTCAATGGCCTACCCCGCCTTTATTGCACTGAGACAAGACGATCTCAAGAGAATGATTGCATATTCTTCAATCTCTCACATGGGTATCGTGCTACTTGGTCTTGCTGCATATAACGAATGGGGACTAAATGGTGCAATGTACATGATGATTGCCCATGGTGTCATCAGCCCCGGACTCTTTCTGCTCAGTGGTATAATTGAGCACAATACAAAGAGTCACACTCGTCTCATTTCTAAAGTCGGAGGTTTGGGTCACAAGATGCCTTTTGCTACTGGACTTTTCGTCTTCCTTGGCTTCGCTTCTGCTGGACTTCCAGGTCTTGCCGGTTTCGTTGCAGAATTTAACGCTTTTGTCGGTATGTTCACAGACTCTGATCTCTTAGGATCGCCACAATGGATTTGGATACCCATCGTAAGTGTGATATCTATCATTATTACTGCAGGTTACTATCTGTGGGCTATCCAGAGAGTTCTCTTCAACGAACCAACCGAAGAGCTGGAGGACACGAAGCCTGCCAAAGGGTATGAAATCTGGCCAGTATTCGTTCTCTCTGTATTCACACTTATTCTTGGACTCGTTCCTGCCGTTGTCTGGTGGGTGATCGATGAGTTCAGCCAAGGAATACTGTAGGGAGGCGATTAAGATAGAACTATTCTCTCTAGCGTTTCTTCCTGTTTGGATCCTCTTTCTGGGCATTATCGTTGTCCTGATTGTCGATCTTCTTCAGAGAGAGAACGCTCAGAATGCAC
>JAEOUB010000398.1 GCA_016839545.1 Candidatus Kariarchaeota archaeon
GAAGAATTCTGGATTTACCTTGTAAACGACGATTACTACTTTGCAGACCCAAGTCTCGACATGCAGATAGACATAACGACATCTGGAAGCTATGTTACCTATGATGCTTACCTGGTATACCCAGATGGTGTTAGATCTGAATTTCAGGGAACAATTCACAGCACGTTGGGAATAGTGACTTCTCTGTACATCTCATATGAAAGTGGTGATACCGTGGAAAAATTTTCAACTGAGTTACAAACTGAGTTACAAACTGGGTTGAATGACGGGGCTCAGGTATTAGGGGAACTACCGGTACAATTTAGCCCATTACTACTCGTTGCTCTCGCATACAAGCGTAGAAATGTTCTGAAATCGTGATGAGTATATCTAGTGAAGCCATATTCACCATCCTTTATATTGGAAGTCCACCCCTAGTATGACTGTATGAGTATCTCCGAGGAGTCTCTTATTAGTGTCATTTTCGACCAGCAATCATCCCTCTCGGATAAGTTTGATGCTGTGAAAAGCCTGGAATCAGAGGAGGCACTGGCTGAAGTTCTACTGTATTCCCCCTCTGCAGAGATTCGCAGTTATGCACTGTCTCGAGTACAAGATCAGGATGTTCTTGTCAAAGTTGTCGAGAATGATCCCAATTCAACAATTAGAAAATTTGCACTAGAGCAGGTCAATTCTGTCTACTACGAGCTTTTCGAGGCTGTGGTCCTCAATGACCCCGACCCATTGGTCCGGGAGCTGGCAGTACAGAAGATGCCAACATTCTACTACAAGCAGTTTGCACTGATCCTGATGCACGATCCTGACTCCAGGGTACGACACAGGGCATCTCAGCGGATACGGTTGGATAAGCTAGAACAGGGAGAGCTTAGAATTCTGGCCACCACTGCCGTCGATCCCTACATCCGCAGAGCAGCAACATACAGCATCGAGGATCAGCAGATCCTGCAGGAAATTGCAATTCTTGGAGATGACATTCAGGTTATCCAACACTGTCTGGAACAGATCAATTCACAGGATAGTCTGAAGACGATTGTACTGGCAACAGAATTTGTAAGTACCCAGCTAGAGGCACTGCCACGGATTGAAGACCCCAGTTTTATTGATCGGATACGACAGAACTCTCAAAGCCCACTGGTGATCAGCCTCTGTAATCGGTTGCTGAACAAGATGCATTTTGACAGTGAGAACTAATATTGATTGAGATACCTTGAATATAATAAAATGGGCCTGACGGGATTTGAACCCGCAATCTACTCGTTTGTTCTTGACGCCGACCATACAGTTCGGCGAATCTGGAGCGAGTCGCGTTGCCGGATTACGCTACAGACCCGAAGGTTGGCTCGGCACGGAGTACCAAAGCTCTCGGTCACAAGTGACCGACCGGCATACTCCTTTGACCGTGGTCTATTTTATGGGTTGCTATACTGTATCAGTTAGTCTACAGGAGCAGTTTTTAAGATTGGATTATCCGGTTCATCATGGCCAGAAAGAAGAAGGTAAAGGAAAAATCTGCAGGATTTGTCACATTCATCAATGATGGGGGAGTGATGAAAGTCCTCCTTCTGGACCATGGAACCCATATCTCCCACCCGAAGGGGCATATCGAGGGCAATGAGACCAAGAAGGAGACTGCCATCAGGGAGCTCATGGAGGAGACTGGACTTTCTCCTACAGATATGAGTGATACCGTCCTGTCAACCATCAAGTACACCATTGAGAAACGGTCCAAAATTATTGATAAAACAGTGTATTTCTATGCCTGCACTGCCTCTGGAGAGATCTCACTGTCAGATGAGCACAAGCGATACATCATGACGATACCCAAGCAGGCCAGAGATACCCTGACCTATGAAACCGACAGAGAGGCACTGCAAGCAGCCCTTGAGTGGTTTGACAGTCTGTCCTGACAATAGCTCAACAGATCGGGCAATGCCTTTTCAATACTCCCATATCACGCCTCTTAGTGACAGATTTCCTCTATATTGTGACAGTTGGCCTGAAATTCACCGAGATCGTTGTATTTGCTGGTCTCAGTCTTATCCTGCTAGTGAAAGCAATACAGTTCCGGGCTCTCAATCTCATTGCGTTGATGATGACCACACTGGTGACTGCATTCCAGACGGTGGCTTCAGTGCTACCTCTGACCAGCCCCAGTGACAGTGATCAGTTCTACGGGCTGATATTTACCCTGTCCATAGGAATCCTGTTTCCCTCGCTGCTGGTATTCATCGATTACTACGACGGGGAACTGACTCTGAAGCGATCAGGAATTGCCCTGAGTGGCTTTGCAGTGACCGTGATCTTTTTCGTGTTTGGCAGGACTGATCCCTCGTTTATCACCGTTACTTACGTGATTGACGGGAGATCCTATTTCAGCTGGAGTGAGACTGCAACACTGGTCTACTTCCCATTGATGATGTACGCCGCCTATGTGACCTATGATATTGTCAAGAGATCAATGGAGAACACCTACAACGATCAGCAGAGGAGACAGCTGGGCATCATGCGCACCGGGTTTTACCTTGCCATCGTGGGAACTGCACTGGTGGGAATACCTGGATCCATTGCCATCATTGGCTTTGGCAATGAGTTGTGGTTTATCATCTTCATCTATATCATCCAGGGAGGCTTTCTCACCGTGGGTATGGCAATTGTGACCTATGGCTACCTGTCTGTGGACCAGATTGCGTTTTTGCAGCCTCAGGCACTCCGGGCTCTGCTGGTCATCGAGAAAAATGGCCTGCCCCTCTATGACTACACGTTCAAGGAAGGAAATGCCGATTCGGATGCCGCTCTGATCTCAGGAGCACTGACTGCCATCTCTGCCCTATTGGGAGAGGCATTTGGGGTTTCGACCAACATCAAATCTATCAATTTTGCAGATACAGAGCTGCTTCTGGAATTTGATGATCGAGGATTTGTGGTGGTCGTCATTGCTGCCAAGGTCACCAATTACCTCAGAGAATCTGCAGGCAAGTTCACCAAGGCATTTGGTGATACATTTGAGGATGATCTGAACGGATTGACTGGAGACTTCACTGTGTTTTCAAATGCGGAGCCGATCCTGCTTCAGTCCTTTGGATTTGCCTAGATTCTCCACAGGATCCCCAGTTTGCACAGTGCCCTCTTTGAGAACCCGGGCATACCAGCCTCTTCGACCTTTCATTGTCCTGATGAATTCTTTCTCATGTTCCTTGCCCACGTAGTCCAGGTTGGCCAGCTTGTAGCAGGGATTGACACGCTCACTGATCTCGATCTCAACCTCGCCCACACGGACCCTATCACCCACTGAGAATGAATCGTAGGGGATACCATCAATAGTGAGATTCTCTCCGATATCACCTGCAGCAAGTGGCCAGCCCTCTGATCGAAGCTCCTCGATCTTGTCAGTGGTGTAGAACATCACCGCACGATCAAGTGTCCCTCCCTTACCTGTGGTCCGATAGTGGTTGTAATCATCACCGACTCCATAGGTATGCACCTCCACGGGACCGTCCTGTGCAAATTTGGGGAGGCCTGAGGGATCAGATCCTGGCTGTCGTGACTTGGTTGATACACGTACAAGTGAACCTTCCATAGAGACGACTTGTCTGTCAGAGATATAAGAATGTAGAGTGAAGTCCCGTCCAATAGATGGATTCTACCGTTTCTTTATCGGCACAAATTCCCTCTCAGTCTCTCC
>JAEOUB010000399.1 GCA_016839545.1 Candidatus Kariarchaeota archaeon
AGCAAAGAAATGCCCAGGCAATTGCATTGGGAGGGCCTATTGACACCCCCGAAATAGATCCTCGGTCAACTAAATTACAAGATCTGTACAAGACAACGGAAAAACGAGAGAGAGATCCCAAGAAAGATATCAATATTAATGTAAATCAATCTGAAAATGATCAATCCTGAGTATTTGTTCTTCTCGGGAGATCTCCAAACAAAACCAACTTAAATTGGTTAGAGCTGAGTCGGTAAATGGTCAAACAATTCTTCACCGAGGAACATCAAATGATCCAGGAGACTGTTCGAATGTTTGCGAACGACAGACTCGCTCCTGTTGTAGAGAAAATGGATCAAGAGGATTATTTTCCTCTGGATCTATTTCAGGAACTTGGTGAGTTAGGATTACTTGCTCCGACTGTCTCGATGGATTATGAGGGTGCAGGTGCTGATTATGTCGCCCAATCAATTATTCTTGAGGAATTGGGTAGAGTATCTCCAGCATTTGCTTTATCTGTAGGTGCTCACTCTAACCTTTTGCTTGATAATCTGTATAG
Organism: Candidatus Kariarchaeota archaeon; assembly: GCA_016839545.1. Taxonomy (GTDB): domain Archaea; phylum Asgardarchaeota; class Heimdallarchaeia; order Heimdallarchaeales; family Kariarchaeaceae; genus Kariarchaeum. The sequence continues at coordinate 539 of JAEOUB010000399.1, forward strand.
GAATAGTAACCAGGAACAACGTAAATTGTATGTACCTAAGCTTGCCACAGGTGAATGGGTCGGGGCACTTGCACTAACGGAACCAGACACAGGATCGGATGCCCTTGGTATGCGTACAATAGCCGTGGAGGATGGTGATGCCTATTTAATTTCAGGGTCAAAGACTTATATCACCAATTCCTCAATTGCTAAAATTGCGATTGTCTACGCCAAGACTGCTCCAGAACTAAAATCTAAGGGTATTACTGCATTCATTATGGATCTTGATTCAGATGGAGTTTCTCGAGGTCAACCAATGAGTAAAATGGGAATGCGAGGTTCATTAACAGGGGAGCTATTTTTTGATCAAGTGAGGGTTCCTAAAGGGAACATACTGGGAGAATTGAATAATGGACGACAAATCGTTATGAGTGGTCTTTCTGTTGAACGAGCAGTATTGGCAGCAATCTCACTTGCCATCTCTAAAACCTCATTGCAAATTGCTTTGAATTACTCTTTGGAAAGAGAGCAGTTTGGAAGACCCATAGCCCAGTTTCAACTCATTCAAGATAAATTAGCTCGTATCTATACAGAGACTCAAGCATCCCATTTATTGGTCTACTGGGCTTTGATTGAGATACAAGATGATCATACTAAAAATAAAGAAGCTGCAGCTTCAATCATGTTTGCCTCAGAGAGATCTACTCAACATGCTCTAGAGGCGATACAGGTACTCGGTGGGGCTGGATATATGAAGGAATATCAAATAGAACGTTTCATGAGAGATGCGAAACTGTTGGAGATAGGTGCAGGAACAACTGAAATTCGAAAATTGATTATTGCCCGTGAATTAATCAAAGAAAAAACAGGATAGTTTGTAAGGTATAACTCACTTCCTGCTAATATGGTATTAGAAACATCTGTTGATACATCACATGTCCTGTGGATCCGTCTTAATCGTCCCGACAAGAGGAATTCTCTAAATCTTGAATTGATCAATTCTCTGATAGATGAGATCTCTTCGATTAATCAGAGACCCGAAATTAGAGGAGTTGTAATTACGGGAAATGGCAGTTCGTTCTGTGCAGGGGGAGATGTTAACGAAATGTCCTATCGATACGGTAAGGCCCTAATTACAAAGAACAGATTGGACTTGGGGATCAATCAAATCGTAAGAGAAATTAGAAATGTGAAAAGACCTGTGCTTTGTCTTGTTAATGGCGCATGCTTCGGTGCAGGATTAGTTTTGGCAACGGCTTGTGACGTGATAATTGCTTCCACAACAGCAAAATTTGGATTCTCACATGCGAATGTTGGACTTATCCCAGAGTCCGCGTATTTTCTATCCAGGTTTATTGGCTTGCATCAAGTCAAACGACTTGTTTTCTCCCGTTCTGTCATTGACGGAACTGAAGCCGAACGTATGAATTTGATTACTGAATCTGTCTCAGAAGATCTGCTTATTGATCATGGAACGAACTTGATACACCAATGGGTTGCAGGTCCAGTCCAAACACTTGGATTGGCCAAGGAAGTTCTCAACCATGGCTTCGAGAACCAGCTTGAAAGTCATCTTCAGTACGAGGCTCTTGCTCAAGGCACAGCATTCACTTCCCTTGAACACAAGGAGGGTGTGGATGCCTTCCTTGAGAAACGGAAATCAAATTTTACAGAGATCAATCCTGAGTAGAGAATTGGCATCGATATTACAAGTCTCACAAACGTTCTTTTTTTGGTAAGTATTAGCCAAGCTGTGAAGCTTGCCGTTATTGGTTCCGGGATTATGGGACGAGGTATTGCTCAAGTCTGCATAACTTCTGGATATGAGACGATCCTAGTTGATATCGACGATGATGCTCTAGACAAGGCAAGAACTGAAATCGAGCAAAGATTGCATAGAGAGGTAGAAAAGCAGAGAATGTCTCAGAATGAGGCTGCATCCGCTTTTGAGCTGTTAGAGTTTTCCTCATCAATTACATCTGCAGTCTGGGAAACTTCATTCGTAATTGAATGTGTTCCTGAAAACCTTGAATTGAAACAATCTATTCTCTCTATGATAGAGAAAACCAAACCCCAGATCATTGCAACCAACACTTCCTCAATTTCAATTGATAGGCTATCTGAAGGTCTTGAAGATCCGTCTGTACTGATTGGAATGCATTTTTTCAATCCCGCCCCTGTAATGAAGCTTGTAGAAATTGTAATCGGAACCAGAACTTCTGATGATGTAATAGAAAAAACTCAGCAGCTTGCTCTCCAATTCAAAAAAGAACCTATAATGGTGAAAGACTTCCCGGGATTTGCCTCTTCAAGACTCGGAGTTTCTTTGGGATTAGAGGCAATACGAATGGTTGAGCAGGGTGTAGCTACTCCTTCAGATATAGATAAGGCAATGACATTTGGATATCGACATCCAATGGGACCACTTGAATTGACAGATTATATTGGCCTGGATACACGACTCAAAATTGCAGAATATCTCAATTCGACTGGAATATCTCCTAGTTTTGATATACCTGATTTATTGAAGGAGATGGTGAATGAAGGGAAATTGGGTCGAAAGACTGGTGAAGGATTCTACAAATGGGAAGGAGGAAAAAGGCAATGAGCAGCTCTTTCGAATACACTGACGTCCATCTACATTTTCACCCACCAGAGCAAACGACGGATGAAATCAAACAGATAATTCTTGATGAATTTCCTCCTTTAAGTGCCTTTTACAAAAATCCCAATGACAATTCCTCACTATTGGGCTTAATGGACGCCTTAAATTGTACGAGAAGCTGGATCATAAATTATGAATCCCCAAATGTGATGGGATATCAATCATCTACCAATGATTGGGTTGCCGAGTTCTGTGAAGGCAGCAACAAGCGTCTTTTACCTGTAGGTGGTTTTCATCCAAACTTACACGATAAACCCCATCATGTGGTCAATGATTACTTCGAAAGTGGTTCATTATTTGCCTTCAAGGTTCATGGTCCACATCAGCTTATTGCTCCCAATGATTACGTAAATGGGAATGAGAACCAGAGGAAGATGTATAGCCAACTTGAAGAACTTCAAATTCCTGTAATTTTCCATACTGGAACAAGTATATTTCCCAAAGCAAGGTCAAAGTTTGGCCATCCCTTGCATTTAGAGGACATTCTCATTGATTTCCCTGATATGGTTGTAATCATGGCCCACGGGGGTCGACCATTTTGGACTAGAGAAGCCGAATATCTCATGAACAAGTTCCCAACACTCTACCTCGATATCGCCGGAGTTCCTCCACAACTTCTAGGGAAATATTTCCCAAGATTTCATAGGTATGCTGATCGTGTCATCTTTGGCTCAGATTATCCCAGTCCTGGAGTTCCAGGCTCTAGAACTAATGCAGAGGAAATTAGTAAGCTACCGCTTCCTCCTGATACTCTG
>JAEOUB010000400.1 GCA_016839545.1 Candidatus Kariarchaeota archaeon
GTCCCATACGAGTATCAAGATCGCTTGTGATCTGAGTCATTGACTCGTGTGCAGATGACAGTGTATTCTGAGTACCTTGGAACTGATTGTCAATCTGTGCCATGGATTCCGATATCACGCCTTTCTGGGCAGTTAGGTTAGAACTCCAATTCTGCTCCATGGTATCAAATTGCTGAACTCGCATCCTGATGGCTTCATCCATTGTACTACCTGAGTTTTTCAACTGGCTTGACATCTCATTCACTGCGTTTGTAGCAGCTGTATCAAGACTCTGTGCTGCCTGGTTACCAAGATCCTTGGCAGTTCCCACGATCTCAACACTGGATCGATTGAGTTCCTCCAGTTTGGTATTGATGTCTGAGAATACACCAGTTAGACTCGTTGCTGTTTCCTGTTGAATAAGTTGAACTGGGGTAAGATCTACAGGTTGCAGTCCCTGTGATGCCTGCTCATTAATTGCAGTATGTTTTTCCTTTGCGACAGCTGAAGATTGATTGAGCATCTCGGTCTTGGAGCTGATTTTAGTTGAAGCATCAGATTTCAGTTGACTGACTCGAGACTGCTGCCCTTGACTGCTACTTGTAATCAATCCCTCAGTAGCTTCGCGCTGTGTTTGTACTGCAGACCCTACTTTCTCCGTACCTCCAGCTCTCTCAGATGCAACATTTCCCTCGAGGGTACTTATCTGAGCATTTAGGTTAGAGAGCTCCTGCTGGCTGCTGGCCTTGATTTCGTCAGAAGCCTGTTGAAGAGCTGTCTGTAGGTTTGCCATCTCAGTGGTTGATGTTTCTCCTATCTCTCTACCAAGCACGGCCATTTCTGATGATGCTGCCTCAAGTTCATCCTTGGTTGATCCGAGAGGCATTAGGGGTGCATAGCGATCTGCCATTCCGGGTATTGCTCGTGCAAGTTTTTTCTCCACAAGCTGAGCCATAATGCCATCAACCTCACCGGGGGTAAGGTTGTGCACGGAGCTCATCTCAGCACGACTGAGTTGACCGCTCACGAGAAGTGTACGGTACAATTTTGCCTGATTTGCATCTAACTTGAGAATTCCCAAATCTATGTCCACATATAGGGTGTAGACTAGTGCCATATTTTAGTTGCTAGTGCTAGAGAGAGTATTCTAGTATTTGCCCTAGAGAAATATAGAAGCTTGATTGCGCTAATTCAATTGAACTGCACCCAAAGCTGTGAGCTTTTATTCACACTCACTTTTCATAGAATATGTCAACAACATACACACTCCTGAATGGATTTACAATGGCAATAGGCTTTGTTCTCTCCATTATTGCCCTGATACTTCTAATGACAGGCGCAGAGGGAGGTCTTCTACTCATAACCGGTATCCTAGTTATACTGGTGGGACTTCAGGGATGGCAGTATATCCAGTTATTGGTTCGTGTGGATGAACTTTCAGAAAAACTTGACTCGATGAAATGAGCCTTTGCGCTTAGCTTGCCCTATACGAAAAACTAGTAGCTTGACTCGATAATTGACCATAGTTTCATAATCAAAGAGGCTGTTTGTTTGTAATATGAGTGATTTGGTTTTCACTGAGAATTGGATCGTGATTCTTAATGCCAATCCAGATTACAATCGTGAGAGTCCAGACTATCCAGAGCTGATGAAGTTACATTTTGAATTTATTGATCATCATCTTAGTCTGGGTAACCTCTTCGTGGCTATTCCTATGTCAACAGGTGGGCTCTACATCTTCGATGGTGAGTTATCTGAGGAAGAGATGAACAGTATGCTTGAGAACGAAGGATCTATTCAAGGTGGTGTATTTCTCCCTGATTTGAGAAAAGGCTACTTCCCTGATGGTCACATTATGTTCACAGTCCAGCAACGGAAGAGGATGGAAGAGTTTCACGAGACCCGTCGATCAAATCAGGCCTAGTATACAGAGCTATGGCTGTTGACAAGAGTTGAACCTGACTTGGACTCGATCTCAAATTAGAGAGTACCTCGAGAGGAGATATTGACTTTGAGATTGGATTCCTGATCTAGATCTACAATCTCCCTGAAGAGACGATCATAGGTAAATAGGTAGCGTGAATCACTGGTGTGACCTGTGTTTGTGCCATCTTTCATAGGTTGAACTTTCTCGTCTGCGATAAAGATGGGTCTTCTCACCCAGCAATCGAGTACAAGGGAGTCCATTCGAGAATGAGGTCGTATCTCAAATATCTTGGATGTACCAAGTAATGCCTCCCCTCGTTCCACAATGTTCTCATAGCCCACAATACCATTCTTTGCA
>JAEOUB010000401.1 GCA_016839545.1 Candidatus Kariarchaeota archaeon
CAATCCTCATCAGAAATTACACTGTTGTATGAATCATTTAGAGGTCTTATCACCACATTACGATTTGGAAATCAGGATTACTATGCTGGAGACCTGAATAGAGCAATGTCTAACTATGAGAGTGCTCTTGAATTATTTACCAACCTCAATAATAATACCGGAGTGGGTATCTGTTACAACAATATCGGTAACATCTACCGGGCTCGGGGCAATCTCAAAGATGCCAATGCATACTACCGTAAAGCAGTCGAGATTGGCAAGGAACTTCTTGATGGATCTTCCAAGGAAGAGCAGAAGCAGCATATTCTGGGACTCTCTTCACGATACAATAATTTAGGTCTTCTCTATCAGGAAATCCAAGAATATGAGAGATCTGAGGGCTTCATAGAAGAGGCTATGAAATATGACAAGATGGTTGACAATGCCCGGGGATTTGCCACTCGACATGGAAATCTGGGGCTTATCCATCTTGACCAAAGTGATTTTGAAGCAGCAAGAAAGTCTTTTGAAGAAGCTGAATCAATCGCAAAAAGCCTGGGTTCTGCCCGAGCACTTTCCTATGTTGCGATGAATTGGGGTTCATACTATAGAGCCACAGGCAGCAATGAAAAAGCGATAGAGTACTTTCTATCTGCTGCAGAACAGGCAGACAATCTTGATGTCCGAGTGGTTACAACCTCTCTGAAGAATTTGGAAGAGATATATGAATCACAGGGTAATACAGATCTTGCATCTGAAATTGATTCCAGGTTGAAGAAACTGTCAACCACGACGAGAGTGAAAGAAGTCACATTCGTACTTGACTACTCTGGGTCTATGGCTGGCAAGCGTATCATCTCTGCTGTGGCAGGAATGAGGAATATTTTCAAGGATCAAATTGGAGATCGGGATACGGTATCGATCATCTCTTTTGACTCTGAGTCAAGGATTCTGGTACCTCCCAAGGTAAAGGGTGAGAATATCAGGGAGTATATGTTGACTTTTGACAATCTTAACCGGCCATACGGAGCAACTGCAATGTATGATGCCCTGGGAGAAGCATTCAATGATTTCCTTAATCGACCTTCTTCTTCTACACAATGGATCATCTGTCTCACAGATGGAGATGATAACTCATCACGAAGGTACAATCCCTCCCTTGTAAAAGATATGGCACGAAGGAGTGTGGGTGTAAATCTGGTGATTATCGGTGTAGGTAATCTTAGAGACCAACGTGTTCTTGAAGACATCTGTGCCGCTACAGATCGTGGAAACTATATCCACGTGAGCCAAGGTGTGGGTGATGCGATCACCCAGGCATTCGAAGAGGTGAGCTCTATGCTCTCCGAAGTCGAAGTGGAGGGCTTTGTCCCTGATTTTTAGGAGGAATTGAAATGTTACAGAAATTATCTATCCGAACCCAAATACTGGTGACATTCGCCACTCTTGCCACTATATCACTGCTTATTGTAGGAGGAGTGTCACTGACAAATGCATCCAACTTAGGTGTTATCACCGAGGATCTTGCGACTCAGGCACTTGATGACCAGATCAATAGGAACATTGAACAGACATCTCTTGAGAATGCTGCAGTGATTGAGAAGAAATTTGCCAATGCAGAAGCTGATGTCAACAAGATTGCCAGTGCTGCAAAATCAATCTTCAGCGGAGACCTCGTTTTCGATCCGATACAGAGCTATGCTGAATCTGAGCTGAACTCAATTCCAGATGCTGAATATGATGCAGTCTATGATGAAGTGATCTCAGTGACCACCTCTACATACTATCATGGACCTTCGGTCGCAGAAGCGCAGCTAACTGCAGAACAGAATCAAACGATTGAGCTTTCTGCACATATGGATGGTGTGTTTGCATCGATCTACGAGACTACTGATGAATATGTATGGATGTACTTCACGTTTGCACCTGACCTTGGAGGCACCTTCAGGAACTTCCCAGGTGCTGAGGTGAGTGGACTTGACCCCACAATTGATCCATACTATTCCGATCCGGTCTCTCGATTTGGGGAAATGACCTACATCGCACCATATTTCGATCCCACTCAGGGGTTGATCATCTCAATCACAAAAGCAGTTTATGTTGACAATACGTTGATTGGAGCAGCTGGGATTGACTTTAAGTCATCAGTCATCCGTGACAAGGTCCTCGATGTGAGTTTTCTCGATTCGGGTTATGCGGCCTTGATAGAAAGTAATGACATGCTAGTTGTGGCACATCCTGAATTTCAGCCTCAGTTTGAAGGTGATGAGGAAACCACAATTCAAGAAATTGAAGTAACACTTGATGATAAAGGTAACACAATCCCTGCTCTAGATAGTGAAGATCTGTTCATTATCAGTAGTGGTGGGCAGGGAGTTATCTCATATACTCGCAATGGTGATGCCTACTACCTCTCTTATGCCCCAATTCGTTCGACTGATGGTGATGCACAGTATATCTTCCTGATTTCTGTCTTGGTTTCTGAAGTGGTGGAGCCTGTCGATCTTATCACCGCCAGAATACAGACTTCAGTGGCAAATGTTCGCAATTCAGTGATCTTCATCTCAATCCTGACTCTGGTAGGAACACTGATTGTCGGGCTATGGATCGCTGGTAATATTACACGACCTGTCTCTCGACTGACACGAATTGCACGCCAAATCACTCAGAATGCCACCAAGGAGGATATATTCGATGGAGTGACTTTTGATAAGTCTCTTGAATCCGATGATGAAATTGGAGAATTGTCACGATCTTTCCAAACCATGGTTGGTAAGCTACGTGAGGAGCAAAGGCAAAAAAGCAAGAAGAACTAAGGTGATTTACTGTGTGGACTGTTGAAGACTCGAAGTTCATCTATGGTGTGGACCAGGGAGATCTCTATTTTCTTTCTATTAATGAACAGGGGGAGATGGTGATTGAGATTGAGGGTACCAAAATGGCAATGCCTGATCTTATCGCTAAAGTTAGCAAACTCTTTCCACAACGGAAAATCCCACCGTCATTTACATTAAGAGTTCCACAATTGATCAATGAGCAAATAGATGAGCTTATCGATACGTTCGATTCTTACATTGGTGAAACAGGGTACACTGGGAAGTTCAAACCACTCTACCCCATCAAGGTCAACCAGCACAAACGAGAGGTCACACAGGTTCTCAAAGCAAGTCCACGTTATGGCTTGGAAGCTGGTACCAAATCAGAACTGTTCATTATACTCAAAGTCCTACGAAAACAAAAAGATCGCATCGTTATGTGCAACGGAGTAAAAGATCGTGAGTACATCCAGATTGTACGAAATGCAATAGAGGATGGGTACCGTGTACATATCAGTATCGAGTCCATAACAGAGATGAAACATGTCATTCAATACCTAACACCAGAACAAACTGTGCTTTATCTCAGGATCAAACCTTATGTGTCGATGCATGGTTACTGGGGAAGTTCTTCTGGGAGAAATTCAAAATTTGGTCTCAATATCGATGATCTCAATACTGTCATAGGCATGATCAAAGACGCTGGATTGATCAATAGTCTTGTTGGAATTCATGCCCATCCCGGATCACAGGTTGCCAATACCTATGAGCTTGCTCAATACTTCAAATTCATGGTGAAAACCTATCGATTTTTGAGAAAACAAGGTTTTAATGGATTGGAGACCATCAATTTCGGTGGAGGTTTGCCGATTGATTATGACGGTAGACTACCAGGGAATAATCTTGACCTCTATAGCAGAACAATGGTGGATGCCATCATGGAGGGTACAAAGGACATCGGGGGGCTACATCCCAATATTATGATTGAAGCTGGACGTGCTATAACAGCTCATTCTTCAATGCTCATTATTCAGCCACTTGAATTTCACGGAATATTTCCAAAATACCGTCGAGAAGAACTCCAAGAACTACTTAATCGATTTCCTGAATTGGGTTTGGTTAATTCAATAGCAGATATTCTCACTGTTTGGGAGCGCAGGAACCTTATTCCAGATAATCTTACACTCACGGAGCTAAATACCTATGAAAAAGATCTTGGGATGATTAAGTACTACTTGAGAAAAGAATTTCTGAGTAAACTATTTACTTTGGATCACCTCAAGCTTGAATCAGTTAAAAACCTGATAACTCCCGACTATTTCCTTCTCGGCAATTTCTCCGTTTTCAATGGAGCCTGTGATTATGTACTGATAGGGCAGTACTTTCCAATACTTCCTATGATTGATCTGCACAAGCAACCTGAGACACTCATTCGTTTAGTGGATATCACCTGTGATTCTGATGGAGAGATATCAATTTACAGAACCAAAGTAAGTGATAGAGACTTGTTTACAGAGGATGGATATCCTTTATCATCGAAAGATCCACTTGAATGGAAGGGTTTCCCAGTCGGAGACACAAAGAACCTAATGCAATCCTATATTCTCGTTCCTCTAGTTGGTGCATACCAGGATGTTATCCAATTTGATCATAACCTAATTGGAGATCTTCCAGATGTCGAATGCAAAATTATTGATGGTGAGATTGATCTCCAACTGGTGATGCAGGCAACAAATGTCCAAGAACTTTTGAAAGAAGTGGGGTATGTTCTGGAAAATACGGACAATCCCTATATCTCAAAGGAGGAGGAAGAATGAGTTTGGAAGATGATTTTGATGATCTCTTTGACAAGTTCAAGAAAAAGGAGAAACCTAGCCCGGCTCTGAAAAAAGTAGGAAATGTAAAACCGGTAAAATTACCTATTTGGAGAGATATCAAGGCAGACCAAGATCATGACATTTGTTCTGTTTGTCGTCAGAGGTTAGATGACGAGGATATTGTCGAGGCATGCGAAAAATGTACTCACTATTTTCATTACAAGCATATTCGCGAATGGTTGAAAATCAAAGGGACATGTGCCCATTGTAAGCAATGAGTTATTCAATAAACTCTATGTAGGCAATCCATTTTCTCTTGAAAGCATCAGATTGCATCGAGATAATCTGATCAACTAGTTGACTTCCCTTGATTGTTAGTACTGGACGATTGTGCTCATAGTAGATAGATTGGGAATTGAACAATTTCCGCAACATCAGACCGTAATGATCCAGATTCTTTTCAGGAAATGACAAGTAATCACTGAATAGATGATAGAATTTCGAAAGCTCTTCTAGAAATCTAATCCGCCGATTGCCACGACTTTCTGAGATAGCTAGGGCTAACAAAATTGCCTCCCTGTATGCCAACGTGGTTGACATTTTCGTCTCAGGAAGTGTCATCTGTATAGTAGAGGGGTTCTGAGTTATATTAACGTTATCTAGGATGAGAAAATGTTTTGATTGTATTTTTAGATATTCTGTTAAATATCTTTGTGATTATCTATTCTTAAAATTATATATCTCAGGGACTGCTGGTTGCAATTATCATTTGATGAGTTCTTCGTATCCCTTTTCCTCTAATTCTAGAGCTAATTCAGGACCGCCAGTCTTCTTAATCTGTCCATCGCTCATGAGGTGAATGACGTCAGGTTTGACAAGTGTCAACAACCTGTTGTAGTGAGTAACAAGGAGAAAGCCTGTACCATTCTCTTCCTTGATGGAGTTGATGCTGTCAGATACCTGACGCAGAGCATCAATATCGAGACCTGAGTCAATCTCGTCAAGGATAGCTATCTGAGGCTGGACGTTCTGAAGCTGTATCATCTCAGTCTTCTTCCTCTCACCTCCAGATGCATTCTCATTTACTGATCGATTCACAAACTCATCAGATAAACCAAGATCGGTTAACTGTGACTTCAATCTTCGAATGAATTTGATAGGGTTTTCCATCTTTGCATCGGGATCCTTGGCATGAATTGCTGTTCTGATCAGGTTATTTAGTGATACACCAGGAATTGCATTGGGACTCTGGAAACCTAGGAATATGCCTAATCGTGCCCTTTCATCTGTACCCATTTCAAGGATAGACTCACCATCAACGAGAATGTCCCCTGATGTCACTTCATAATCGGGATGACCAAAAATTACTTTGGCAAGTGTTGACTTTCCACTGCCATTTCTACCCATCAATCCCACGATTTTGTTACTATCAACATCTAAGGTTACTCCCTTCAAAATCTTCTCTCCATCAACTTCTACATGAAGATCTCTGATCTGTAATTCCACAAAAATGGGTCTGTTTCTTTCTTTAAATACACTGAGATAAGTTACCTTGGGATAAGCGTTTATGAATTATTTAGCCAGAGACAGACTTGCCGACGTTTCCACCTTCATATTGTATGATCCCACCTTCAAGTACTTTTAGAGATAGGATGGCACATTTTAGACGGACTGGTGAGAGATCAATGCCGAGCATTTCTCGAATGTCATCATTGGTTAACTCTTTTGCTTCTTCGATAGTCATTTCCTCGAGAAGCTCTGTTAGCAATGATGCTGAGGCCATGGAAATCGCACAGCCTTTTCCGTGAAATCCAATTTCTTTGATATTTTTCTCTTCATCGAGATTGATTGTGATCCGGATCTCATCACCACAGACAGGATTTGCATCTCCATAGTCAATATCTGCATTTTCTATGGTAATG
>JAEOUB010000402.1 GCA_016839545.1 Candidatus Kariarchaeota archaeon
ATATTTATGACTGGAATATTAATCCAATCGGAGAGAAACCCTGAACCCCCTCCCAAATCTAGGTATATTGGAGCTACAGGAAAATAGGGTAGGAGGTGTGAACACTTCTCCTTTTGGATAGGTAGGTAAAAATCATCATATTTCGTTGCATATGCATCGTAGTAGGCACGGACAGATGATTTGTCTTCCATAGTGGATAATTGAAATACATACTAATAAGCTCGTGTATCTTTCATTGCGCTCGAAGATTTATTGAGTGAAATCGATGAAAGAATTTTAAGACGATGAAATTGATATCCGGTTAGAAACACCTCAAATTTACTTAGGGGGATATATTATGAGTTCTTATCAGGATCTAATTCAGCAGATTGAAGATGAGATAAGAACGACAAAGAAAAATAAAGCTACAAACTCTCACATCGGCAAATTAAAGGCGAAGCTAGCTCGGTTGAAACGAGAACAACAGGACAAATTACTCGGCGGTGGCGGAGGTGGAGGAGATGGTTATGACGTTAAGAAGTCTGGAGACAGCAGTGTCGCTTTAATCGGATTGCCTTCGGTTGGTAAGTCTACACTTCTTAACCAACTAAGTGAACAGGAAATCTCTGAAGTTGGAGCATATCAATTTACAACATTGGAGGCAGTTCCTGGAACCATGAAACACATGGGCGCGAATATACAAGTTATTGACCTACCCGGGATTATCTCAGGTGCGGCGAGTGGGCGTGGAATGGGAAAAAAGGTTCTTTCTGTTGCAAGAGGAGCAGATCTACTTCTCATTATAGTTGATGTCTTCCACGCACGAGATCATCTTGAACTTGTTGAACGAGAGCTATTTCATGTTGGAATTCGTATCAACCAGAAAGCACCAGATGTGGTAATCAGAAAGACAATGAAAGGTGGTATCGCAATTGCGTCCCTCAAAAAATTGACAAAAATTGATGAACGAACAATCAAAACCATTATGGGAGAATATCGTCTTCTGAACGCCAACGTGACAATTCGGTCTGATATTGACGATGAGCAGATGATAGATATTTTGGAAGGAAATCGAGTGTACATTCCAGCTTATGTAGTCATAAACAAGATTGATCTCCTGGCACCTGAAAAACAGGAGGAAATCCTGAATTCATTTGAAAATTCGTTAGGGATCTCTGCAGAAGCAAATCTCAACATCGACAGACTCAAGGATAAGTTTGTAGAGCAATTAGAATTGATCAAAATATATCTGAAACCACATGGAGAGGAGGCCGATCTTGATGAACCTCTTATCATGCGAAAAGGTGTGGATATAGGTGATGTATGTGATAAATTGCATAGAAGTTTCAGGAAGGGCTTTAGATTTGCAAGGGTTTGGGGAAAATCTGCCAAACATCCAGCTCAGAAAGTACCGATAACACATAAATTGGAAGATAACGATATTTTGACGATTGTCAAGGATTTCTGACGTCAGCAGTTTATTAGGAAAAGTATCCAAGGTCTCCTGTGTTCGCAACTCAGCAGACCACATGGTCTACAATTCAGTCTCGTTTCACACGAAAGAAAGGGTATGTAGAGATTGAGAGTTCTGAAAAACTGAAACACAGAAGAGCAATTCAAATTCTTAATTCATTTACACCGCAAGGTGCATCACCTCAGGTGAGTCTTCGAATTGGAAACTGGGAAGATCGGCTCGGGTTAGGATATTACTTCATGGAAGATGCTTCAAATGCCCGGATATCTACAATTTTAGTCGAGAAATATGAGGAAAATGTGCCACGTCTACAAATTCCAATGGAAGCATCATATATTGAGAAAATTGCATACGGATCCTATAAGGAGATTATGAAGGAGGATAAGGTTTCTGCGTATGACTTTGTCGATCACTTTGGAGTAGAACAAGCGAGTATGATATTCTATTCATTACTTACTGGAGATAATATCATTGTAATACATCCCGATCATTTATCTCGGGTTCAATTTATTAAATCAATTCTTGAGATTGTTCCAACAACATTCTTTCGCTATAATAGGATCACAACAGGATGTGCTGAGCTGGACGGCAATGAGAATATTATTGGTGTCGAGCAACTCCCAAAAAAGTTCAGGTCTCATAAAAAACTCTACATGCCTCTTGACACGATATTTGTGGATCTTAATGATGGAAAAATCATGGGAGAAGGATTGAAATCGAATATTTTCACTACAAGTTTGACACGAGCGTATGAGAAAAATCCAAACGTGGCATATAGGTCTCTTTGTGACTTCTACATGGAAATATCGAAAGAAGGATTTGAGAACTATCAGCTATTTGGTAAAAATACAGAGGACCTCACTCGGAAGATCAGAGGAAAAGTGGGTTTAGAAGATATGAACAAAGATAATTGGCTGATGTCATTTTGATTGCACATAGTTTTGGTATTTGTTACACAAAGTGAGGAACAGATGACCGTCAAATTTTATTGAGTTGATTTGAAGTTCGTAATTATAGAATGAGTAGTGAAGAATTCTATGGACGGCCACTAAGTCCAGGCGTAGAAAGTCTTGATTTCGATGTCTGTGAAGTATGTCTTAGGAGATCTCCAGAATGGCTTGAAGTGCAATATGAGAACAATGTACCTGTCGTACGTTTTACCTGTGATGAATGTCATCAAGAATACATCTCAAGAGATACGACCACAAAGAGGAATATTGCCAGACAAGCAACTGAGGATGACAATATAGAGGAAGCTGTAAGACCAGGTTGGGTGGATGAATTTATCAAAGAAGGGGCTGATACAGGAATAATATCTACCCTTGATGAACCTAGCACCTTGGAGAGTTCTCCAATAACATATGCTGAGGCTCCACAATCATTTCAGGAAGCACCTTCTGAAATACCAGAGGAAGTGGAAGAAAGTCACACACAGATCGCTGTATGGGCACCGAAGTTTGTTCAGGAGTCACTATTTGGACCAAATCCTGAAGCATGGCTGGAAGAACAGGATGCATATTCTGAAGACAATCTCCAGATAACGATTGCCACTCTTGGCAGTATGGCGACAAATGATGTGTCAAGTGTAAAATTATCAGCAATTATGTGTCTATCTGGGGTTGTGAGAAGAAAATCGAGTGCGAAAGAAGATGTACTGGAAAAACTGAAAGAATATGCAGCAGACCCAGATACTACCGTTGCAGATTTTGCGAAGCAGACAATGAACCAATTGAATTGAGTTTCAGGTAACTATTTATTGGGACCATTCCAACAAATCTCATGAGACTTGTGACTGTCCATTTACCCGCAGAATACCTAAGAGGATTAGACGAATTAGTAAGACTTCAGAAATATTCATCACGAGCGGAGGTTATACGAATGGCAATCCGTGATTTACTCAAAGAAGAGCTATGGCAGGATGACCTTCTCAAACAATTGAGGGAAGAATTAGGATAGTTTCCTCTTCGCGAACCTTGAAATCTTTCTTCTCCATCCGATTCTCGATCCTGCTGGTAAAGACCTTGTGAGAATTTCTTTGAGATTTTCCATATTCAATGTTAATTGAGACTCAGATACTGAATATGCAGACCCAAACTCCATTAGGTTGTGGGAGTCAGAGTTTCCCAAACCTATCTCAACAGTCGACTGCTTGGAATACGCACGACTGGCAAGGTAATTAGGAAAGTGGAACCAAGATGAGGCATTAAGGAGTTCGATACCATCTATACCTGATTGGAAGACCTTTGAAAATGATCCACCTCGAAATGGATCAAACGGATGGGCAGCAATACATATTGGATCCCCTTTGATTGAATTTATTGTCTCCTTCATCGATAGTCCCTGAGGGGCAAGATCAACAAATCCGTAGACAAGTAGGTGACCATCAGATGTCGATACCTCCTGACCAGGGAGCAATATAACATCTGTTTTATCTTGTAAACTGTCAAGGGCGGAATGACTTTCAATTGAATTGTGGTCAGTTATTGAAATTGCAGAAAATCCAAGATTTTGAGCTTGATTTACGTATTCCTTGATTTTAACCTTGCTATCCCATGAGAATTCTGAATGTAAATGCAGATCAAGTTTCATTGGAACACCTTTAGGAGAAAAAGTGTCGGGGGAGGGGTTCGAACCCTCGACCTCTAGATTGCTCATCTGATTAGATCTAGCCAATTTCCGTAGACTATGAGTCTAGCGCTCTAACCGGCTGAGCTACCCCGACTCAGATTTGATTTTTTACCAGTTCCAATCCTTTGCGAACTTTCACTTTGGCTGGAGTTGGTAGTTTTGATATAGCCTTGTTGAGGCATGCCATTGCAGTTTTTACATGTCTGGGCTCAACTGCAACTGTTAAAAGTTCAGAGTTTGCTTTGACACGGGCAGCTCGGTCAGCTGGTTTCCCAAAAGAACGACGCATACCATCCTGCATACGATCAGCACCTGCGAAGGCCATCATCTTGTTTTCTCGAAGTACGTGATGTGGATGCATCCTGACTCGGAAGTGGAAGTTTTCTCTTCCTACTCGTTTGAGGAGGGCTCGGTTTACTGCTTGTCGGGCAGCCTCGATTGCCATATGTCGAATTTGACAGGCTTCCTCGTTTATCAGATGAATTTCGACGGAGAAGTCTTTTGCCTTACTTCCCATATCGTACATCACAATCTTGCTTCCAGGGATACCACGCACGTATTTCTTGGTACGAGTATTGGCTGGACCACTTACCTTTGTATAACATCTAGCTGGACGTTTTCCCATAATATCACCTTATCTTGCTGCGTAGGCAATACGCTCAAGCTCTTGCTTTTTGCGAACACCTGCTGAACTGGTCTCATTTCTGCTAGCAGCGATGAGCTCATCAGCTATTACCTCAGCTAGAGATTTCACTGTAGAGAAAGTCGAAGAACGAATTCCTTCTGTTAGAAATCTCAATGCCAGATCAACTCTCCGTAGTGGGGCTACATCAACTGCCTGATGATTAGCTACACCACCGTAGGAGACTCGGGTGGTCTCTTCACGGGGAGCAGCATTGACAACTGCGTCAACTAATACCTGAACAGGGTTGTTACCTGTCTTCAGTTCTACCAGTTGAAAAGCAGCCTCGACCGCGTTCATGATCATGGTCTTCTTCCCAGTATTGTTTCCTGGACGCATTAATTTGTTGACAAATCTCTCCACGATATTTACTTCAATTTTCTTGAATCGCTGAGAACTGTGACGACCACTGGAGTGAGGGAACAAAACGGGTTTAAGATTGACATATCTATGCAACCCCAAATCTGATACTTCTATATCAGACAAGGACCATTTTTCATATAATAGAAGCTCCATTCTTTATTCCTCTAATACATATCCTCTAAATTCTTGGTTTTTAAATAGGTTATTATGTTGAACACTGAGAATAATTTGGAAAGAATACTAGATGATCTGTAATTCTTCACTTCCTATTGAATAGAGTAATTGATTTATTATTGAATTATTGATCTATAATTAGTTCTTCTTGTCTACGCCCATTACGACACCGACAGCGACAGTCTGACCCATATCTCGGACTGCGAAACGGCCAAGCTGTGGGATTTCACGGAAGTCCTCTACAACCATGGGTTTCACGGGTCTCATTAGGACAGTTGCTCGGTCACCATTCTTCAGAGTGGTAGGATCAGCGACCTTAATGGTCTTTCCACCTTTACCAGTGGTATACTTCTCCTTGATCTCCATGAATGTACAGGCAACTTGGGATGTACCTGCGTGGATTACGGGTGTGTAACCGACAGGAATGACTGTAGGATGTCGAATGACAATCACGGTTGCTGTGAAGGTTTCTGCAACAGATGGGGGTGCATCTACGGTACCGACGACTTCTCCTCTCTTGATTTCGGTTCGAGCAATACCCTTGACTGCAAAACCAATGTTGTCACCGGGTTCTGCAATGGGGATGCTTTCATAGTGCATCTGAATGGTGTTTACTATGGTTGTTTTACCGGAAGGTGCGAAAACAACCTTGTCACCTGGCTTCATTACACCGGTCTCAATACGACCTGAAGGAACTGTACCGATACCCTGAATGGAGTATACATCCTGAATAGGCAAACGAAGTGGTTTGTCTGTTGGTTTTGGAGGTACTTCCAGGTTATCGAAAGCCTGAAGGATGGTGGGTCCGTCATACCAAGACATTTTGTCAGACTTGTCTTTTAGGTTGTCACCCTCAATACCAGAAACTGGAATGAAGGGCACTTTATCAAGATCCCATGCCATCTGTTGATTTTCAACAAGTACTCGGCTGAGCTCATCCTTGATCTCATTGAACCTGTCTTGTGAATAATCCACAGTGTCCATTTTGTTGACAACAACTACAAGCTGACCTACACCAAGTGTTTTGGCGAGGAGTGCGTGTTCTTTGGTCTGACCCTGATCACTGATACCGGCCTCAAAACCACCCTTTTCTGCACTGACGACAAGAAGGGCTGCATCTGCTTGAGAGGTACCGGTAATCATATTATTCACGAAGTCTCGGTGACCTGGTGCGTCAATGATTGTGAAGTCATACTTCTGAGTGTTGAACTTGAAAAATGCGATATCGATGGTTACACCACGCTCTCGCTCTTCCTTCAGCTTATCAAGCACCCAAGCGAACTTCCAGCTGGCACGACCCATGCTCTCTGATTCCTTGGCATATTTTGCAATTTTCCGGTCATCGACTGCACCAGTCAGATACAGGAGGTGACCAGTCATGGTGGATTTACCATGATCTACATGACCAATGATTACTAAGTTTAAGTGAGGTTTCTCTTTACTCATAATAGATCCCCGGATTGGTTTCTAGCATTCTCGGTTTAAAACTAGCTATTTTTAAAAGTGTGTGTACGAAACGGTGTAAACTATACAAGTCAAATTTATAACAAGGAAAAGCTGTAGGTTCATTTTATGAAAAATCTTGTTTATATCAAAGAGGTTTTGGAATGTCAAAAAGCTCTCGGAATTCAATTTTTTCAAACCCTGGGACAATTTCTCCAATGTCTTTAGAAACTTCAGCTTTTGCGAACTGAACATACTCAAAGAATCTTGCATGCTCAGGGATATCCACAATGATCTTGTCTCCTTCAATGATGATATCAAG
Organism: Candidatus Kariarchaeota archaeon; assembly: GCA_016839545.1. GTDB lineage: Archaea > Asgardarchaeota > Heimdallarchaeia > Heimdallarchaeales > Kariarchaeaceae > Kariarchaeum. The sequence goes on from JAEOUB010000402.1 coordinate 7,066, forward strand.
CCCTTCAAGGTTTGCACCCGGAAGTCTTCTACGAATTAGCTCTTTGATGAAATTCGCCTCGCCATCGATTTTTTCATGAACTACTATATCATAATCTATATCCATACCCGCAAGGACATGATTGTAATCCATCCTAACTCTCCCGGATGTAACAGAAAGGACCGTGCCTGTTTGAGATCCAATCGTGATACGATCACCAACTGAAGGATTGATGTTAAGCTTCTGAAATTCCCGTCTGGCAACCAATTTTATTTTTGATGGATCCTTGGGGCCATATGCCTCTTCAGAAGGAATGTTGGTTTCGAAAGAATCACCGACACTCGCTTCCAGTATCCTCTTTTCCAAACCTTTCGGGATCCAATTGCGACCCAATACGACAAGCATTGGTTCATACACCTTGTCAGGTTTGTATATCGACTGCTCTCTTGCTACCTCTTCGATAGTTGTATCAAATACTCGTGTACCGCCTTTCTCAGGATCTGTGTCCATGATTTTAGCGGTGTAGTCAATCTTGATCATTGATCCTGTTTCCAACATAACTATCCCTTAGGGTACAAAATGAGTTTGGTCTCGGTTTTAATAACACTTACTGTAACAAGCAAACATCCTCAAGAGTCAGCACTTTCGTATCGAAGGTACATCCCCAAATCTACAAGCGGGTTGAGAGAAGTTCCATCTGATGAAACTAAACTGATCACATGATTTTCGCCATCCTGAACCAAATATAGTCCTTTACTGTAGGCAAATTCAATAGGTCTTCCGAAGCTGAGAGTGATACAAGCTTTTCGTTGCAAATTAATTATCGGAAGATTGAGAATATAAGGCAGAATACCAGGAAATAAGGTAAAAGCAGTATCAATCTGGGCAACAAGCAGTGAAGGATACCCTTCAAATCCTGAGTGTACTGATATTCCATAATGAATTATTCCATCGAGATCAAATTTGAAAAGATTAGGGAGATCGAATTCTAAATCAATGCCTAAATGCTCTCTGATATCAGCCTGGAACTCTGAAGTAGATATTTCTGTTATCATTTTTTCACCATCCTGCTAATGAAGAAACCATCAGATCCATGAATATGGGGATAAAACCGTCTCCCTACTTTTCTATCTTGTAC
>JAEOUB010000403.1 GCA_016839545.1 Candidatus Kariarchaeota archaeon
ATCATCCCAAAGGTAGAAAGCTGGTCAAAATGGGAACTGCCGAACGATAGCAATAAATACCCAAAATATACACAAACCTTACTAACACATCAGGTTTTTCGGATGGCAAAGAAAAGTAAAACGCCCAAGAACAAGAACGTCAGGCTCAGTTTTGATGCATGGAAGGCATTGAGGACACTGAAATTTGACACGGGCATGACAAGCTACACCGAGGTCTTTGAGATGGTGTTTGAAGCACTGGACAAGGGCAAGACTGATGTAAACGCGCTCATACTCAACAAGAAACCAACGGAGACAGAAGCTGATCCCTCCAAGTCGGACAAGACCATTGTCATCGACGAGAGTATCCATGTCAAGCTGGCGACGTACAAACAGAAGTACATGATCGAGAATGATGCCACTGCAAGAGGTCCTGGGGCTGCATCTATCTCTCAGATCGTGACTACCCTGATTGAGAAATACAGAGAGATGAAATCGTAGGTATTATCATGATCCGCAGATCCAAGAAACCGCAGGAAAAGCGGCCAGAGGAAGAGTCTCCCAAGAGTAAGATTCCAAAGCAGAAAATCCCAAAAGATACCAAGAATCCAAAGTCCTCAAAGAAACCCAAGGAAACCAAGGAAACCGAGGAAACCGAGGACCCCAAAATCCTGATCCCGCCTGAGAGAAAGCGGTCCCGATCAGAGCCACCTATAGCTGACATTTCAGGTCCTCCACGCATGTTTGGATCATCCATGCTGGCTCGCTCACAATCCAAGGCACAATCCCCTTCCTCTTCTCGTATCTCAAAGAAGAAAGAGCCAGTGGAAGATCGACCTAAAAAACCAGAGAAAAAATCTTCGAAATCACGGGAAAGCAAACCCAAGAGTGACTCATCCAAGTTCCGACCAAAGAAAAGGTCAGATTCAAAAGCACTCAAACCACCTAAAAAATCAGGGACAAAAGTTCCTCCCAGGTCTCGGTCTGATGGTGTTGGCCGACCACGCAAGGTACAAGACAAGCGACTCATTGTACAGTCACCCAAGAAAGGTAAGAGAGTAACACCTGCACAGAGATCTGACACATCAGATCTGGCAAGTATTGATAATTCCTCATTGCCACGATCTTCCAAAAAACCAACACGACAGGGACCTGCAACGAGGGCACTACCCAAAAGCACCACCAAGTCAAAAGAGCCCAAGGAATCCAAGGAAGCCAAGAAATCTAAGAAATCCAAGAAACCCAAGGAATCTGTGAAATCTATGAAATCGAAAACGCCTAAAGAGAAAGCTCCCTCATCCAAATCACCAAAAGAGAAGAGACCACGATAAGTGTATGGTTTCCCAGGTCTTCAGCCTCAGAGTCTCCTATGAGGGTGAGCAGCGGAGACTGGTACTACGCAAGGGACCACAGGAAACACATCTACATATTTTACTCAAGGTGCTTGCCTACCTCTTTTTCTGGAATAGAGATCTCACTATTGAGCCTTCATTTCGCCATCATGGCTACCGTCCTGACCTGCTGGCAATGCGACCCCATCCAGATCCCAAGATTGTCGAGGATGAGATTGACCTGTGGGTTGAGTGTAAACAGGTCAAACTGGCAAAGCTAGATGACTTGGTTCGGTACTGCAATGCTCCCATCTACTGGTTTCACACGTTACGACATCTCAAACGTGCTGTTCTTCCCCGCTCACTCAAGAAATTCAAGCGGTTATCCAAAGTGGTGATGATTGGGATATCTGAGGAAACACGAGTACTGGAGCAATACCTAGATGCAGAATGGGTCATCTTGACCGATGATGATGGTAATCTGCAGGTGTATATCTCCTCCCTGATGGATCCAGTCCTGATAGGGTTATCAGAATTTTATCCAGAATCACCTTGATTTTTCTGATTGTGTCTAGATGACTATGTTGGTAGAAAACTATCTGAAATATAATTTTGTGATATATGCGATAGAGAAATCGTGCGAAAATCATCAACATTTACTATATTAAAAATAGTAATTGTGATTTACATGATGTTTATTGGCAAAAAACTATCTGTGGAATGAATATTCCATAATTTCGAGGCATGTAAAGTGTATGAGCAGGTGGTGGATGGTCTCCCGTATGTTTTTACATCCTTTCATTCAATTTCCAGATCCGAATTTGGTCCGTTTTACCGTACATGCCTCGCAATCTCCACTCTCAAAATGTGTCGTTTTAATCTGGAATGCCCATCCAGGTCGATAGCAATAGTCGAAAATATTCTCTGGAGGATACATACAGTTATTTACTGTTTTTGAATAACTCTAATTCGCGAGATTCTGACTTTTTATAGGTAAATACGCGAGTTTTAAGAAAAGTTAGGATCGTTTTGCTAGGTGTTCGAAAACAGTATATTTCACCCCTGTGAGGTGTCAATATTCTGCATCTCTGGACATTTCAAGTAGACGATTACGAGTATCGTAAACGTAAATACGTAAATACGTTATGTACAAAAATTAGTTCGGGGCTTCTCTATCCCCATTTTAAGGCATACATACACTTGTGATATAAGTGTTGGAATCTCAGAAAGGTTATATAGTACTAGTGCTTACCTCGTACTTGAGGTTGGTTGAACACTCCTGCTCCCCACGGGTGGCAAGAGTGAGCGGATCTCTCCCCAATGGTGGAGTAGAACCGACGGTACCTGGTACCGGTTTAACCAGATGCTTGGCGAGTATTGCTACCTCTGCCAACAAAAGGAATGATTGTTAATGAGTGAAGAACTACAAAATCGAGCCCTTGTCGTGGACAATGGTACCGGTCTTTCCAAGAATGGTTTTGCCGGTGAAGATCAACCACGAAGCGTATTCCCAACCCTGGTTGGATACCCCAAATATCAGTCCATCATGACTGATGTGGATCATTACGTACGAGAGTACTATATTGGAGATGAAGCCCTCAACCTGCGTGGTGTGCTCAAACTCCACTACCCCATTGAGCATGGGCAAGTGGACAACTGGGAGGCCATGGAGAAGATTTGGAGCTTCACTTTCTTCAACGATATGCGTGTTAACCCCGCAGATCACCCCGTGCTGCTCACCGAGCCGCCAATGAACAACCTCACCAACCGAGAGAAGATGGCTGAGCTGATGTTTGAGACATTCAACGTCCCCGCCATGTACATCTCCATGCAGGCAGTGCTTTCACTGTATGCTTCCGGTCGTACAACTGGTATTGTTGTCGACAGTGGTGATGGTGTAACACACGTTGTACCTGTGTACGAAGGTTTCGCAATTACCCATGCAATTTCAAGAATTGACATCGGTGGTCGTGACATCACTGACTACCTCCGAAGACTCCTCCGTCAGAGAGGATATGCACTGACCTCCTCCGCAGAGAGAGAGATTGTCCGTGACATCAAGGAGAGACTGTGCTATGTTGCACTTGACCCAGCCAAAGAGCTTGCTCTTGCTGACAAAGTGTCCGGCATGGAGAAAAATTATGTAATGCCAGATGGGGATACCATCAGCATCGGTCAGGAGCGTTTCCTCGCCCCAGAAGTTTTCTTCCAGCCTGCACAGATCGGATCAGAAGAAGTGCCCATGCACGAGCTGATCTACAAGGCAATTCAGAACTGTGATGTCGATATTCGACCCCACCTCTACAGCAACATCGTCCTTTCCGGTGGTTCTACCATGTTCCCCGGTATGAAGGAGAGACTCCACAAGGAGCTTGTTGCCATGGTACCTGAAGGCGTAGAAGTTAAGGTTGTTGCACCCCCAGAGAGACGATACTCTGTCTGGATCGGTGGTTCAATCCTTGCCTCACTGAAGACCTTCAACAAGATGTGGGTAACCAGGAAGGAGTACAACGACTCCGGTCCCAAAGCAGTTTACCGCTGTATCTAGAGCGAGTTGACCAATATCCCGAAGTAGCCGGGTAACGCTAAATATCACAATTAAAGCCTCATCCGAAAGGGTGGGGCTTTTTTTATTTCGAAGGGGAAAATCACTGAAATAATCCCTCAGCTTCAACAATCTTTATACAAACTGTCTTTGTAAAGATTTCAACGGTAATGACCCATTGGTCATGTTGGATTTGTTGTGGATGATAAAGAGGTGTAATTGTTGCCATCAGTCAAAATGTATAGGTTGAAAATTGCTAAGCGATTGCATGATATGGCAGGAGAAGAATTAGTTGCAGAAATAGGCGAGATAATCGAGGAAATTCAACGAAAGAAATTGGATAAGACTGGTGATTTCCAGATATTGTTACGTGATCTTGAAGATCACAAGGCTGAAGCACTGGCCAAACCAAAGACAAAGGGAAGAGTATATGATCCATTTGACATACTCCCGTCTGGTGCAGGGAGGATTGTACTCTTCGGGATGTCCAATGTTGGAAAAAGCACGCTGATGAATAAGTTGACCAATACAGAAGTTCAAACTGGGGATTATCTACATACTACTGTAACTGCACAAGCGGGCGCTTGTAAACACAAGGGAGTTATTTTTCAGATAGTTGATCTACCAGGGTTTATTGAATTTCGGCACGTTTGGAATATCAATAAACAAATCAATCGGGTTGCCAGAACCAGTGATGC
>JAEOUB010000404.1 GCA_016839545.1 Candidatus Kariarchaeota archaeon
ATTTGTAAGACCCGTGATATTCCAAACTCCGAAGATCTCATCCTCTACCATCTCAGACTCTTCATATAGGGCGTTTAACTCTGGCAGAATGGATTTTATCAGTGTTTTGCGCCGTCCATGTGCTTCTTCCCAATCCTTTTGAATAGAGTTCAATCGATCGTTAATTGCTTCTTCTGGATTTCTAGGTCGAAATTTTTTGGGTCTACCCTCATCACCGATAATTAATTGCTTCTCAATCAGATCATTGAGAGTCTGGTAAACTTTAGCATAGGGAATTGAAGCCCTATCAGAAACCTCTCGTGCAACAAGTATGCCACCCTCGATCACCGCAAGGTAAGCCCGTGTTTCATATTCATTCAAACCGAGTTCTGAGAGTAATCTGTGGGTCTGATCTTCCATCTAATCTAATATTACAACTGAAGCCTAGCAGATAAAATATTCCCCTAATTAGTGGTAAATAAATCCGCACATTTTGTTGCTCGAACCAATAAATTCACATATTTTTGTACGGAAGATACCCTGTGAAAAGAATAAAACACGAATTGGAGAGTTGGGGAGAGGGTAAAGCCTTCATGAATAGAATGGCAGATGAATGGGGAGTGTTAGTTGAGGAAATTGATGGTGACTTGAAATTGACAAAAGAAGAGTCTCAAATCACTTGTCACTTTGATGAAAGAAACTTCGCTTTCATTCTGGCTAAAGTTGATGATAAAATGGAGAACTTAGTGCAGGCCATTCTGAAAGAGTTTCGATCTAACTAGACTATCCTTCAGCGATAATTACTGCATGTGAAGATGAGGGAAGCTGACCTGTCAAATCGGTATCAATATTCCCTAGATAGTTTTCTACATTGGGCAAAGTAACTGTTCCAAAGTGAATCGTGAGGTTTCCCGAGCTCGTGTCAAACGAGATATCGCCGAGTGAGAATTCATTTCTTCCACCTTCAGCTCCGATACGTAGGTTTGTACTGAGGATCAACCTATTTTGGTTCAAAAACGCCCTACCTTTCAAAGGGAGGTTATTAGAGATTATTTGGATCGACTGAGGAGCGTTTGTTCTAACTAAGCTTGCTTCTAGGGTAGCAAAGCCAATGATCTTGATTTGGACATTTTTTATGTTGAAATTCTTCATTGGTATCAAATTTCCAGTAATGAGAAACTTGGCGCTACTGCGACTCCGAGTGCTCCTGGACCAATGTTGGCTCCAATAGTTGCACCAATCGGTGAGGTGATTAAGTTAGCAAATTTGAATCCCGTCAACAACTTCTGAGACAGGATAGACGCACCTGTGAGATTTTGGGAATGGAGAAGGATGCCAAACAAGGGCGTGTCAGGGTTGAAATCTTCTTTCAAGGAAGCAACGACCTTGTCGAGTGCTTTATCCATATTACCTAGAAGCTGTTTGTCGTCTGATAGTACTTCCTCATCTTTCACTGTCAAGATCGGTAGGGTTCGAGTCAATGTACCCAATCTATACCGTGCAGTCGTAATTCTCCCACCTCTTTTTAGGTAATCAAGTGTGGAGGCAACGGCGTAAAGACGTGTGTTCGACCTGACTTCCTCAAGTTTACTGATTATCTCTTCAGAACCATATCCTAGTTTTGCCATTTGAGCTGCCTGAATTACCTGTACTCCTTGAAAAGCAGAAACACCACCAGAGCTAATCACTTGAATGTTTACATCTTTGATGTACTTGGCAGCAATTTCTGCAGATACAATCAAAGCTGATAGAGACCTCGGAAGCGTAATACAAAGGATATCCTGACCAGATTTCTCAATTTCACGGAAAGCCTTGTAGAAATCTAATGGAGATGCCTGTGTGGTAGTGGGATGATATCTGGAAGTTTGTAGTTTGGAGTAGAATTCAATCTGATCCAGGTCAATTTTATCTCGGTACGCTTTGCGACCGAAAAGTATCCTTGCAGGTACGAATGTGATTTCTAGATCTTTGGTCAATCTCTCCGGAATGTCACTTGCAGAGTCTGTAACAATCTTGACCATAAGCTTCCAAACAAAATACTCAAGGAGAACTATTTACATCTTTTGAGATACTATCATTCACTCGCAGTGATTACCTTGGAAAATAAGGATTTGATATCTTCGATTTTAGCGCGGAACATCTGGTCCACTTCCTCATGTGTGATCGATTTCTGCATGCCAGCAGCGTAATTGGTAACAACAGCAACAGTTGCATACGGTATTTCCAACTCCTTGGCTAGAAAAGTCTCGGGTGCTGTTGTCATCCCAGCAAGGTCTCCACCCAGAATCCTCGCTGCATCGATTTCTGCTGGAGTTTCATAACGTGGACCATTGTAGGCAACCATGGTGCCACCATCGTGGAGGTCAAGTCCTATTTCTTTTCCACGATCTAAAAAGAGAGTCCTAACTCCGATATCATAAGGATGTGTAACATCGGTATGAACAACTCCTTGCAAGGTTGTTCCATTTCTTGTCACAATTTTCAATGGACCTCCATCGAAGAAAGTATACTGCCTCCCACTTGTAAAATCTAAAATCTGATCAGGGATCGCCAGAGAACCTGGTGGGATTTCTTTCCGAATTGAACCGACAGCATTTGTTGTCAATATCATCTTGGCATTGAGCAAATGTGCCGCAAATATATTTGCCCGGTAATTTATGGCAGATGGCATAATTGAGTGTTTCTTCCCGTGACGGGGAAGAAAAGCTACCTCCTTTGTGTCAAGAGTACCCCGTTCGATATCAACGACTCCAAAAGGTGTTTCAATTGTTTCCATGTGACTATTTTCAAGAAAATCATAGAAACCAGAACCCCCTATAATGATGTACATGTTCTATTGCAATCTATATGCCTGCAAATTTAGGTCTTGCTTTATGGTTGATGCCATCATAATATTTCAAATTTGATTTTGATCAATTATCGGGGTGAGGTGAAATGTCAAACAGACCATTATCTTATCATTTCAGACAAACATTAAAAACCTCAAATCTGAGTCATTCTTAGACGAAGTCACACACGAGATCAAGTTTAAATGATCTCTATGACAGGATGTTTGATATGGCAATACTTGACGAATTCGGATGGTTAGGCACTTCTCTTCAGACACTGCTATTTTTCATTGTCTCCGGAGGGATACTTACAGGACTCCTGGCACTATTTTTCATAAGAAGATATGGTATAAATTCACTATCTTTCCAACTGATTTGGAGAGGTTTATGGTTGATCTTACCTCTATCGTGGCTAGGTCTAACCGTAGGATCGAACCTGGCAAGACTTGGTGAAATCAGCACTAGTGGAACAGAATTCACTCAGAGTGATGTTATCATCAATATCATCGTAACTATCATTTTATCATTAATCTTCTCGATCTTTGTTCTAAGCCAGATGAATGGACAGCTGAGAAATCAGATCAGTATTCTCAATCAGGCCACTGCTAGAGTTAGTCAAGGTGATCTTCGTCAACCAGATCAATTTAGAAGATCGAGCTCGGGAGATATCTTCCATAGATTCTATGTTTCCTACAACAAAATGCTCATCGATCTGCAAGATCTAGCAAAGAGGATCCTGACTGCATCAGAGCGGGTAGCAGGTACTTCAGAGGAAATTGCAGCATCTACTTCCGAGATTAGTTCCAGTAGTAACTCAATTAGCAGTATCATGGAGAATATTAGTCAAGGATCACAATCTCAGGTTGAGAAAGTTGAATCTGCCATTCTTGCAGAAAAGGATCTAAGAAACACATTGGATCAAAGTTTTGACCAAATCCTTGAGAGTATTGAACTTGTGCAGGAGATAAGTGAGGAGACCAACCTCCTTGCTTTGAATGCATCAATTGAGGCTCAACGAGCTGGTGAAGCAGGTCGTGGATTTGCAATTGTTGCACAGAATGTCCGTAGGCTATCTGATGATACTCGTACCTACTCAGATGAGATTTTCTCACTTATCAACGAGGTAGAATTGAAAATCAAAAATGCTCAGAGAAATATATCAAACTCAATTTCTGATATTCGTGATGTTTCAGAGGATGTAGCCGCAGCAAGTGAAGAAGTATCGGCTTCTGCTGAGGAACAGGCAGCAACACTTCAAGAGATGTCTGCTGCAACACAAGAACTAGCCGAATTGGCAAACATATTAGAAAATGAAGTCAAGCGGTTCAGATTGGACTAATTTAAGATGCTAAACACTTTCTAGAAGGGGAAGTGTTTTAACGTCTTGACCATTAAACTGACTTGTTAGGGGGTTTCCACAAATTGATGAGCGCATATGTATTCGTCCATCTGAGTCAGGAATTCAGTGGTGAAGATATTCTGACTGATGTCCTGAAAATACCAGAAGTAAAATTTGCATACCGGTTATATGGAACATACGACCTATGTCTGCTTATTGAGGGTGAGGATGCGGGAACAATCAAGGAATTGACATTGGAATCTGTAAGAACGTTGCGATTCGTAGAGTCAACCGTCACATTTATTGCATTAGAAGAATTTGACAAATCAAATTAGGATCCCAGAAAACGTCCTATTCGTGTAATTCCCTCTTCTATGATAGTTTTGCTCGTTGCAAAGCAGAGACGAACGTGTCCCTCACCATCTGGTCCAAAAGCAATACCCGGCGTTAGTGCAACACCTTCTGCCTCTAGTAGATCACTCGCAAATTTCGCAGAGTCATCACTAGGTACCCTGACCCACGCATACATAGCACCTTTTGGGGCAATGAATTCAAGACCAATACCATTGAGCAATTGACTGGTAAAATCTCGACGATCTTTCATTGTATCTTGAATAAAATCTTTCATTACCTGTATTTCTTTGAGCGCAACGATAGCGCCATACTGTGCAAAATTTACAGGACAAGAGGCGGTCAGTTGATTGACTTTGTTGATTTGATCAATCCATTCCTTCTTTCCAAGGACGTAACCCAGCCGAAATCCAGTCATCGAAAATGTCTTGGAGAAGCCGTTAACAATAAGGGCAAAATCACGCCATCCTTCTATTTCCATCACAGAGTTGTGTTTTCCCTCATAGACAAAATCAGAGTAGATCTCGTCACTAATGAGGAGGATGTCATTTTGCTCACAGTGACGGGCTATCTCCTTAAGTGTCGTCATGGGAACGACAGATCCTGTTGGGTTTGAAGGACTATTAAGAATCAGAGCTTTAGTTCTGTCATCTGTGAGCGATTGTAATCGATCGGCATCGAAGTTAAAATCGAGATCCACACCCAAGTATCTTGCCTCTGCGTTAAGAGACTCCACTATGTCTCCATAGGATACCCAGCTTGGGTTCAACACGATGACATTGTCTCCTGGATTCACAACTGTCCAAACACTCGCAAAAATCGCTAATTTTGCACCAGAGGTGAGGATCACCTCAGATTTGTAATCTAAGGATTGATTATATAATTCGTGATAATAATTAGCGATTGCTTTGCGAAGATCCTCAATTCCTCTTGAAACGGTATATGTGGTTTTCTTCTCCCGGATAGCCTGAATTGTGGCCTCAAGGACGATATCAGGAGGGGAGAAATCAGGTTGACCAATTTCTAGATGGATTATATCTCGTCCAGCTTGTTCGAGTTCTTTTGCCTTGGCAAATATTTGTGCAGTAGCTGAGCCCTCTATTTTCCTAAGAGTTTCTGAGATATTCACGCAACATAGTTCTACTTGATGGCAGAAAAATACTCGTAATCTCAACAAGGTATCTGCCACTTACCATATTCTCTAGCTGACTAGTAGACCATGGGAATAGAACTGTTCTTCCAAATATGTCAAGAATTCCGTGTCAAGAGAGGCTATTATTGCATAGCCCTGCTTGAAGTCATCAAGAGGTATATTCTCGATATCCTGGGAGTCAATGTTGAAGAATCGTAACTCACCACCAAGTTCATTGATGATTAGTCTTGCTGCAGCAAAATCATGTGCCTTGAGAACTCCACGGAGATCTACAAATGCGTCATTACGCGATTCGGTTGCCAATGCCAATTCCCATGCAGCAGATCCCAATGATCTGAGTGAATAGTACTCTTGGAAATCGAATGCGTACTGTGAAGCAAGATCCCCATAAGCATAGTATGATATTTGGATTGGGCGTTGATCAAACGGAGGTAAATTTCTTGCCTCGAAAGAAACTAGATTTTCTCCATTTTTGTATGCCCCTCTACCTCTTCTTACAAAGAATTCGTCAAGCTGATACAGGTTCATTATTACCCCAGTATCAAGGTCCGAGAGGATAGGAGACTCTTTGTATGCACCATATGCAACGGAAATGCATCCAAATGGGATACCCTTCAAGTAATTCTGACTACCATCCAGAGGATCGAGAAGAAGAATTACTGATTTTTCATCACCTTCTCTTGGATTACCAAAGGATAGAACCCCTGACTCTTCTGAGTACAATGTACCGGAGAGACCCTCGTCTATGAGTGTCTTCAAAAATGATTCTTCAGCCTGAACATCTGCTTTAATTGCTAACTGACCAGCAGCATTGATGGAAGCTTTTCCCCTGAGCTCGATGGTATCTGATCCCATGATTGACCGTTTTGCCTTTTGAAGGGCCTTGTTTATCTTCATGTCAATTTCGGTAAGGGATTCATAGAGCCACATAGGTTAACCTCGGGAAACTCTTAGCACACAATGTATGACAAGGGTTCACTTCTATCCAGATATAACAGTTGATAAACATTATTTAAAGTATACCAAATAAAGTTAGCTGGAAGAGATTGGCACTGTCTGTAGAAACATTCTATTTGGTTCTCATAATGATATGATAGCCGTACACCGTCTTTACAGGTTGCTTGGTGTATTCACCCTTATTTAAGGCAAAAGCTGCATTTTCAAACTCTTTCACCATCTTTCCCCTCCCAAACTCTCCTAGGTTTCCACCTCGCTTTCTACTTGCATCTGTGGAATATTTCTTTGCTAGTTCTCCAAAATCTTTCCCTTCGTTTAGCAATTCTATGACCTCAAGAGCCTTCCCATGTTTTTCAACGAGAATATGACTTGCCTTAATTTTCGACATAATTGGTCACAGAATTAAAGATATTTCAGATTTTCAATGGGGATTGGGCTGTATGATCGCTTTCAAGAATTGTTGGCTTTGAGGAGAGAGAATAATATCAAGAATTTCATCTTCACTTGTCGCACCCAAATCATAAACAAGTAAATTCGAATTGCCATCTGATATACCCCACTCTATTCCTGCAGTTGCTGCTCCTGAGATTGTTGCATACCTCAGAATATTCTCATTCGAAATATCTCGTTCTTGGAGTAACGAGATTTCAGCCCACAAAGCTACTGGATTAACCATCGCGTTATCGGATCCTAGGCCTATTGTTATCCCTGAATTACGGAGTAGATCAATATTGACGTCTCCAACCCTGAAATATCTATTTGAGGATGGACAAAGAACTAGGGCAGTGTCTGTTTCCTGCATCATATTCACATCTGTTTCATTCAGGTGAGTACCATGGATGATGGCATGGGGTTGTAGATTTCTGATCGACCACTGAATATCCGACATACCATACTCCTTTATCCAGCGTTTCCGAAGCATCACATCTTCGGATGCATGAATTTCTAATCTACCTCCTACTTGATGTACTTTTTTTGCCAATGAAACCATTATCTCTGTATCATATGCTATCACGTCCCTAATACCGATAGCAACGGGGAAAGTAATATTTTCAATATCGTCAAGAGTTGGTCTGATATAAGGATAATAGGAAGAAGACAGCCCTGTTAATAGCTCGAGCCCTGCGAGGCCACCCTCTCGAAAATCTACAAAACCAAGTACAGCATTACGGTTGGCTTCCTCTATGGAAGAGGAGATATTCTCAATTAATGCCTGTTCATCTAGACTCTCGAGATACCGTTGTTTGACGCCGCCTGGTCCAACAACACTGGATAAATCAGTCCCAATTTTCCCACGTAACCCGATATCAGCAGTATGGATGTGAGCATTGAAGAATCCGGGAACTGCAACCAATGTAGAGTTGATGTTGCTAGATTCAATACTCTGAATTAGATTAGATTCGTCAATGTGTATTGCGACATTTTCCTCAGGTAGCAAATCCTTGCCAACGTAGGAAAGTCTTGTATTGATTACTGGCATATTTCTCAAGAAATTCTCTGTTTCTCACGCCACAACTTTACTGCTGATTGAACAGCGTCAACAGCAAACTTCTCAATCCGTGCCTTTGATTGCATCATGGTCACACCTGGTCCCGAAATACCGAGAGCAACGGGCTTGCCATATTCCAGACTGAGATCTGTGATTTTTCTAGCCACTTGGTTGGCGATAAGTTTGTCATGATCAGTCTCCCCTTTGATAATTGTCCCTAGAGTTACCACAGCGTCAATATCCTCTCTCTCAAGTAGGGTCTTGAGAATGAGAGGCATGTCGAAAGCCCCGGGGACGTGGGATTTGACTACCACTGTGCATCCAAGAAATTCTGCATGTTCCTCAGCTCGTTTCTCCATTAGGAAGGTGTGATCATAGTTTACTTGACTTGTAAGAAGTGCTAACCTAGGATTTTTATTACTCATATTTTTCTCTCCTCTAGTAAACAGGTCTTGCATCAGGATATCCCTGACGGATCCCCTGCCCTGCCATGTCGGTTAATTTCTGGGGATCTAGAAGGAGATACACTGCATTCTGAGCATGTGATCGTGCTCTATCCTGCATTATCTCTTTCAGGTAGGTATCATCTTCGAGACCCTCATCCTCATGGATGAAAACCTCAAGAATGTGTTTTTCAGTGGTAAGTTGGACTTGCATTAGTCCTTCTGAGGCAGTTTTGGCAGACACTTTATCATATGCTTTTGGACCTGGCATTCCAAGTGCTATAACAAGGTCGCATCCTCGTTGATTTAGTAGTATTTTAGAGGCAACTGGTAGGTCCTTGATACCGGGCACTGTATATCTCTTATACTGAATACGTCCGGTGTATTCTTCCAGAACAGCAATAACGTCCTTTGCCATATCATATCTAGCAAACATAGTGTCAACTATACCAATTGTATACGTCAATGGACCATCCTCCAAAGGGTTTCAACAG